>CAZZDT010000146.1:0-7425 GCA_964652435.1 uncultured Bdellovibrionales bacterium | reverse complement strand
TCTCTAGCTCTTTTTTAAGGGCGGGGTCTTGGGTCTCCCGGAATGCTTCAAGCAGTCCCTGAAGCTCTTTTTGGCTGGCGAGCAAGTCCGCAGCGGTTTGTTTCAGATCTTGAATGCGCCCAAGGGCCAAAAGGTCATCGAGATAGGCTATATCTTTTTCCAATTTCGGGATGAACCGGCGTTGGGTGGTAACCACGAGATTGATTGCGCTTTGGTCACTGCTTACGTGAGCTTGGCGTTTCACTGCATTTTCACGACTGGTGAGCGCTTGAGCGACGCGTTCTGAGGTGTTCTCAAAGGCGGCGATGGTATCAGGCGCCGAAAGCGTATCTTGCCTTAACTCGCTGGTAAGGGCTTTGAGCTCTTTGTAGACCGACTCCAAAAGTCGAAGCCCAGTACTTTGTGTGGCGATCAGAGTTTTTAGGTTTTGACCGGCCAGGTTGGTGCCGGCAGAAAAGGATATGAGTTCTTCGCTCAGCAGATCCACCAACCTATCCAGGGCGCCTTGCAGCTGGGCTTGAACACGGGCGTGGTTTCGTCGGATGCTAAAGATATTAATGCGTCGCCGAGCAGATGTTGTGCGTTTGGGACCGGTCACCACATCGTTATCAAGAGCTTCGAGATAAATGACGACACCGTCTTGAGAGTCCAATGCATCTTCTGTGGGGCGGTAGCTGTAGCTTCCTTCGCGGGCTTTCCCTTTTTGGTCGGGTCCAGCAAGGGCAATGCGTTTGGTTTGAATGGCGCCGGTTTCTGAATTGCTTTCGATGACCAGTGAGACTTCGTCTACGGCAAAATCGTCCCGTGCCCTCCAGATGATTTTAGCGGACTCGGTTTGTTTAAGTTCAATATCGGTGGCCGGTGTGTCCATGCTGATGGTGGGGTGAGCATCTTGCTGAATGACAATGGGGTGCTCTCGGCGCCCGCGCTTCTTGTCTCCGGCACTTGTGTGAAGAGTGACATAATATCGCCCGTTTTCCATGACCGAGAATTGAGCTTTGACTTTGTTGTCGGCCGAGAGGCTCATAGGCACTGTTCGGATGGGCTGGCCGGTGAGATTGATGAGGACGAGCGCAGCGCTTTCCAAAGGCTCGTCTGCTGTAGCTTCAAACACAACTTGGGTCGCTTTGAGGGTTTCAATACGCCCATCGCTGCCCTCGATAATACGCGGGCCCAGTCCGGTGTAGGATGGGTAATTGAATGTGAGCCGCATGTCCCCCACCAGCGGCAACTCACTGATTTCCAATGTGGTATCGCCCGAAAGAAAGAGCGCCATGCGATTGCTTCCCGCATCGAGTTGGGTAGCAAAAAAGCTGAACAAGATAAGTGAGCCCAGACATATTTTGAGCGCGTGCTGGTGAAGCGGTCCAAGGTGGGCCGGGACCTTCTCTTCCAGGGATGCTTCGTGAAGCTGGCGGGCGGTTTGTTCCACGTGAGCCCTGGCCAATGCCTCTGAGAACGGTGGGCCGCTGGTATTGGACGCCATCTCGTCTGCCAGTTCGACGGCGCTGCTGGGGCCGGTACCCAATGAGGGTTTGAGCAGTTGAGAAAATCGAGCGGCTTCGAGGATACTCTCTAGCGGAGCCAGGTCTTTTTTACGAAATTTAAACCAGCTGAGTATGGATGCGGGAATCCAGAGTAGGCTCAAATAGAGTGCCCGATTGGGCGAGAGTCCTGCGTGGGCCAGTAAGATACTGGTTGAGGCAACAAGCCCCAGGGCACCTAGGCCCAAGAGGGCACCCTCGCGCACCAGTCTGGCACGCAATTGCGCCTGCAGCGACGTAAGTGTTCTTCGAATAGACTCAAAAGTGGGCACTTATACTCCAAAACCAATACAACTGAATGCACCATACGGCGGTTGGCTCATGGCCGCAATGTACGTGGCGCCCAGACCTCTCAGAAAAGATATGGTCAAGGTTTTGGGTTCTCTGGCGGACAGTGGTATGGCAACCTTCCCAATGTTTGAACTCCGGGGTGGATGGTTCAAATAAACAAGTAGTAAGCTGGGGGGAGAAATCGTGTTACCGGTGACGATGGGACTTCGTTCAGAGGAGAAGCGCACGTTGGAAGACGACGGTAGTGCCGTTCTTGCGGCCATTGACGAAGCATTAAGCGAAACAGTGCGTCTTGAGGACTCGCTGGCTGATTTTTTAGGGGTTCTTCGCGACCACTGTGGCTCCGAAGTGGCGGCTGTTTATTTGGTGCCCCCAGGTGAAAGAGGCTTGGGCGCGGCCCGAATGACGGCGATTTCTGGTGCAGGATTTAAGCGCCAGGAGCTTATGCTTTTACCAAGTGCTTTGATCACGGCTATGACCCATGCGCCAGATGCGATTCACCGTATTGGTGATGATGCGGCAAGTGTGACTTCTATGCACTCGGTTTTGCCTTTGCTCAAGGGCCGGCTAAGGGCAGGCTTTGTTCTGGCCATGCGACTGGGCGACCGGTTGACGGGAGTTTTACTTCTTGGTGATCAAGTTGCTCGGCGACTTCGCTCCGGTGAGCGAGAGCTTTTGGGCCGGGTTGCTCGCAGTCTTGCACTCTCTGTTAACCGCAAGATGGCCTACGAGCTTTTGGCCAATACGCGCCTGATTACGGCCGTTGAATTCGCGGGCGAAGCTATCGAAATTAGGGATGCCCAAGGTCGCATTGAATATGTGAACCCGGCTTTTGAAAAAATTACGGGTTACCGCGCAGCCGATGTTCTTGGGATGACCCACACAGAGCTTTTGCGCCAGGAGCCTCGGGATATCCTTCAGCAGCGCGATCTTAAGACCACCGTTGAGCGTGGAGATGTTTGGCGCGGTAAGTTGGTTGGCGTTTGTTTGAACGGCTCCTTTTGGCACCAAGGCGTTACAGAATCACCTGTGTTTGGACCCGACGGGCGCATCAGCCATTTTGTTTCGGTCAAGCGCGATATCAGTGAGCGCGTCCACGCAGAACAAGCGGTTCGTACCAATGAGCGAAAACTTTCGGCTACTCTCGACAGTATGGGTGATGGGCTTATCGTGACCGACCTCAGTGGTGCGGTTGTGAGAATGAACCCGGCGGCAGAAGAGCTTGCGGGTTTAAATGCGGAACATTGTCGCGGCAAACAAGTGGTTGAAATTCTGCATTTTGGTGGAAATCCCCAACTCGACGACGAAAAAGAAATCCCACTTGGCTCTGCGGTACTGAGAAGTTCTCAGGGGGATGAACGGCCCGTGGTGATCAGCAGTGCACCGGTAATTGGGCGCGATGGCGATGAAGAGGGCCACGTGCTCATGCTGCGCGATGTTTCCAGCCAGCAGGCGGCCATGAATGCTTTGATGCAAAGCCAGCGCGATTTTCGGGAATTGATTGTTCGAAGCCCGGACGGCGTGGCGATCAGCCGCGATGGGTGTTGGGTGTTTGTTAATCCGGCATTTGCTTCGGCTCTCGGTTATTCCGGTGCCCAAGAGCTGATTGGCAAACCCATGGCAAAAAGTATTTTGCCCGATGATATCGATAAGTTTTCTCGCACTGGCTCCCAAGAGTCCGATGTGGCAGTGGAAGCACGGCTCTTGCGTAAGGACGGTCAGCAGGCAACCTTTGAAATATCTCCTCCCCGAGACGTCGAATATGAAGGCAGCACGGCGTGGATTTATTTTGCTCGTGACGTAACCGCCCGTAAAGAAATGGAAAGCCAGCTGATGTTGGCAGACCGAATGGTCAGTGTGGGAACCATGGCCGCAGGTGTCGCCCACGAGGTGAACAACCCGCTGGCTTATGTGATGGCCAACTTGGCGTTTGTTCGTGAAGAGTTTGATAGAGTCAAACAAGCGATGCCGAATGAGGCAGCGGAAAAAATAGAACTCGCGCTTGCAGAGAGCTGCGAGGGAGCTGAGCGCGTTCGTTTGATTGTGCGAGATCTCAAGCACTTTACCCGAGGGGATGAAGAAAGCCTTGAGCGCGTGAATATTCATGAGGTTCTGGAGTCTTCTATTAATGTTGCCTGGAACGAGATTCGCCATCGCGGCCGGCTGATTAAAGAGTTTGAAGAGGTTCCTGAGGTACTTGGCAACAAGGCTCGCATGGGGCAGCTCTTTTTGAACCTTTTGATCAATGCGGCTCAGGCGCTGGATATCGAGCACTCGCAAGAGCACGAGATTCACGTGTCGACGAGCTTAACCGACAGCGGGATGGTGCTCGTGGCTATACGCGACAGCGGCCCAGGAATTGATTCAGCGATTCGAGATCGCATCTTTGATCCGTTCTTTACAACGAAACCCGTTGGGGAAGGCACCGGGTTGGGGCTTTCGATTTGTCATAACATCGTTACTTCCATGGGCGGGAATATTACGTTTAATACCCGTGTTCGAAGAGGTACCGAGGTTTGGGTCGAGTTACCGGCTCAACATAAAGTGACGGGTCCAGAAAAACTCTCGGCCACAGATTCTGCCGTTCAGGCGGGGGAAGATGTTCGGGCGAGGATTTTGGTTGCCGATGACGAGCCGCCGGTGGCGCGCGCTTTAAAGCGAGCCTTGTCTCAACATGATGTCGTGGTTGTCAGCAACGGCAAGCAAGCGTTGGAGGCTTGGGAGAAAGAACCGTTTGATGTCATGTTTTGCGACGTGATGATGCCCGGGATGATGGGCATGGATATTTATGATGCACTCAAGGAGCAGGGCAAAGGCTATCATGAGCGGATTATCTTTATGACGGGCGGCGCTTTTACACCTGAGGCACAAAACTTTTTGAAGGCAGTTGAGAATCCGAATATTGAGAAGCCTTTTAACTTGAAGTTGGTAAAGTCGTTGGCGCTTGAAATGGCTTCTCGGACTTAATGATACGCGTTGTATTTTAGGAAAATTGAAATGTTACGTTTAATCGTTTTTTTATGTGTAACTCTGGGCTGTGTTTTTTCTGCTGAAGCGAAAGAGCGTGAGTTGATGGTTTTGGTTTTGGTTGATGCCTTGCGGCCCGACCATATGGGGGCTTACGGTTATGACAAGCCAACCACTCCAGAGCTTGATAAGCTGGCGGCCATTTCCACCCGGTATACCCGAGTTTATGCAAATGCTCCTTGGACTCGGCCATCGACGGCCAGTTTTTTAACGGGGCTCAATGCCTCTAGGCACCGAACTGAAACCAGTAAGCAGAAGCTGCCACAAGACATCACCACTTTGGCGCAGCGCTTGAAGAAGGCGGGATGGACCACTGCGGGATTTGTTGCCAATGGCAACGGCGGCTCGCTGGCTAAGCTGCAAAAGGGTTTTGATGTTTTCCGAGATCCGACCAACACCTATACGAAGAAAAACAGAGGAAAAACCTACAACGGTTTACCCACAGGGCATTTCTTGGTGGATAAAGCCTTAAAATGGTTGGACCAAGATAAGTCAGACAAGGTTTTTCTTTTCCTTTTCACGGTCGACCCGCACGATCCCTACTCGGCTCCAAAGCATTTAGAAAAGCAATTTCTAAAAGGCTATAAGGGCAAAATTACCCGGAGTCCTATTTGGGAATACAAAAACAATTACCCACCAGAGCGGCGCAAAGCCATCATCGCCGTATACGATGCGTCTATCCGCTACGGGGATGAGGCCATGGGCAAACTGGTTGAAGGGCTCAAAGAGCGTAACCTTTTCGAGAAAAGCACTTTCATGGTCAGCTCCGACCACGGAGAGGGAATGGGTGAACACGGCTTTTACATGCACGCCCACCATTTTTGGGATGAGGTGGTGAAAATCCCGCTTCTGGTGAAGGCGCCAGGCTTTACGCCGGGCAAAGTGGATAACCGTCTGACCCAGTCTTTGGATATTGCAAAAACATTGGCCGCATTGGGTGGGGCCAGCACCAAGGGCATGCCGGGCTACCATTTGCTCAAAGAAGAGGCACCCCATGTCATCAGCGAGTACAATGAGCACGGGATTCATCGCCAGGCTATTGTTGGCAAGCGCTATAAGGTTATTTGGCAGAAGCCAGCGGACGAGGCTTGGTACATGCGCGCGGCGAAGAAAAAAGAGTATTTTCCTTCGGTTTCTTTTGGAAAAGAAGTCGTCCGGGTTTTTGATTTGATTGAAGATCCCGGCGAAACCAAGGATTTAGCCGCTCAGATGCCGCCAGAAGCGGCCAAACTGCTGCAAACCTTGCGAGATTTTGTGGACAAGAGCGATAGCTAGTCCATCGCCTTGCGGCGGTTCGAAGCGGGTGCTAGAGCGTCTTTCAATGATGAAAAGGCTTTTTCTTCCTATAGTTGTGGCTCTCGGTGCCTTGTCTTTAGAGGCCTGTGATCCAGACTCGCCTGCACCTGTGCCGGAAGTGACCCGCGATGTTTTGGCCCGGGTGAATGGGGAAGCAATCTACGCATCTGATTTTCGCCGTGATTTAAGTGCGATTCGAGTCGATGATCCTGAGGGCGCTCCGATTGGCTTGGCGGATATGGTTCAGCTGCGTAACCTTCTTAAAGACCAGGTAAATCGCCGGCTTCTTTTGCAAGCGGCCGAGGCGAAGAAGGTTGCTCTCAGCGCAGCCCAAGTGGAAGTGGCTTACCGTCGTATGCGTGCGGGCTGGGAAAATGAGGCCTTTGAAGCTGTTCTGAAGAAGCGCTCGATTTCTGTGGCGGGTCTTAAGCGAGAGCTGCGCGAGAGTTTAACGGTTCAACAGTACTTGCTTGATTATATTTACGCCCGCATTGCGATTACGGATCAGGAAATCACAGCTTATCTAGAAGAAAATCCGGAGCGGCTCCTTAAGCCAGCGATGGTTCGTGTTTTACAGATTGTTGTGGCCAGTCGTGAGAAGGCAAAAGAGGTTGCCCGTGAAATTCGGCGTGGACTAAGTTTTGAGGATGCGGCAATGCAGCACTCCTTAAGTCCAGAAGGAAAGTCTGGTGGAGACCTTGGATTTTTTGCACGCGGGACCATGCCGGTTGTTTTTGAGCGAGCATTTACGATGTGGCCAGGACAGGTCAGTGAAATTCTCGAAAGTGATTATGGCTTTCATTTGTTAAAGCTTCTTGAGAAGCGCCCAGAAGAAGAACTTCCTTTGATGAGTGTGCGTGATGAGGTCGAAAAGGAGCTCCTGCGTAAAAAACAAAGAGAAGCCATGCGTAAAACCATAGAGCAGCTTCGTGCTTCTGCAGCACTTGAGATGCCATCGGAGGAAGACCTTGAAAAATTTATGCGCCCTTAAGGCTTTTGGCGTAGCGGCACTTATGGTGTTTGCTATTCCCGCATCGGCGGCTGAAGTGGTTGACCGTATCGTGGCAGTCATTGAAAACGAGATCATCACCCTGCGAGAACTCGAGCAGCGAGCTCTTCCATTTTTAGAAAAAGTCTCCGCAATATCTGATGAGAAGGAACGCGAGCGTCAGCGCGATGAAGTTCTACTTAAGGTTTTGGATATTCAAATTGGCGAGAAGATGGTCGATCTGGAGCTTAAGAAAAATGCCGAAATGCTGGGTGTGGG
>CAZZDT010000145.1:0-7432 GCA_964652435.1 uncultured Bdellovibrionales bacterium | reverse complement strand
CTTACGAACGCGGACTCAAGGGCATTGTGCCGCGTCGCACTGGCGAACTACTTTGCCGGAGCCGTGTTGATGCCCTACCAAGAGTTTCTCGATGCAGCTCGGGCAGAACGCTATGACATCGAACTTTTGGGGCACCGTTTTCGAACAAGCTTTGAACAAGTGTGTCACCGGCTTACCAGCCTGCGGCGTAAAGGCGCAGAAGGTGTCCCATTTCACTTGGTCCGAATCGACATCGCAGGGAATATATCTAAACGCTTTACCGCATCTGGCCTTCGCTTTGCTCGCTATAACGCTGCTTGTCCGCGCTGGAACGTTCACAAAGCATTTACGACACCCGGTATGATTCGCGTGCAGCTTTCAACCATGCCCGATGGTCGAAACTTCTTTTGTATCGCTCGCACGCTCGAGAAAAGCGTCAGCGGGTACAGAAGCGAGCATCACGTTCAAGCCATTGGTATGGGTTGCGATGTTCGGTTTGCGGAAGAGTTGGTTTACTCAGACGGCATGGACCTCACAAGTGACGAGGCCAGTCTCAAAGTAGGAATCACTTGTCGACTCTGTGAGCGCATGGACTGTGAGCAGCGAGCATTTCCACCCCTTCAGCATCCACTGCAAATCAACGAAAATGTTCGTGGCGCATCCTTCTTTGCACCGGTTGGGGAAGATAGACCCATTAAAGGTTAGGGCTTTAAAAGTCTTCAGCCTCAACGCAGGTATAAGCAGCCATGTTATAGATGGCTTCGGATGTAGAACCTCTTGGCAAAACGTTTACTGGCTTATTCATTCCGAGAACAATTGGGCCAACACACTCAGCGCCACCAATTCTCTCCATCAACTTATAGGCGACGTTTGCCGATTCCAAAGACGGAAAAATCAGAACGTTGGCATCACCCTGAATATTTGAAAATGGGAATTCACTGCTGGCAATGCCGGGATCAAGTGCATACTCAACCTGCATCTCTCCATCCACAATCATCGTCGGGTCGATGGCATGCAATATTTCCGTGGCATGCTGTACCTTTGTGGCAAAGGGGTGCGGGTTAGAGCCAAAGTTTGAAAATGAAATCATCGCCACTCGGGGCTCTAAATCAAATCGCTTCACTTCTTCTGCGGTGAGCCTAGCGATCTCAGCCATTTGCTCTGCACTGGGGTCGATATTGATGGTGGTATCAGCAAAGAAAAGCGTTCGCTCTTTTTGCAAAATCACATACATGCCCGCGACGCTCTTCACATCTTCTCTTAAACCTATGATTTGTAGAGCAGGCCGGATGGTATCGGCATAATTCATGGACACACCACTTACCAAGCCATCTACATCGCCGGAGCGCAGCATCATCATCCCAAAGTGGACAGGATTGTACATATCGGTAGCGGCCTGCTTTAAGTGTACGCCCTTTCGATGACGCATCTCATAATACACTTTGGTGTACTCATCGTGCGCATCACTCTTCGTCGGGTCCACAAGCTCAATACCATTAAGACTAACCCCCAAAGCGGAAGCTTTCGAGCGAATCAAGTCTTCATCACCCAATACAACGGGATGGCAAATGCCCGTCTGAACCAGCTCTTGGCAAGCCCGCAGAATGCGAACCTTATGTCCTTCTGGAAAAACTATTCTCTTGGGATTTAAGCGCGCCTTCGTACTGATCTGACTCATGACCTCACGGCGACGCCCTAAGAAAGACGCGAGCTGTTGTTTATAATCAGCAATGCTCGGGATGGGCCGTGATGCAGCACCAGACTTTTCAGCTGCCTCAGCAACCGCCGGCGCCACCCACAGAAGAACCCGATGGTCCACAGGTTTAGGAATCAGATAGTCTCGACCAAATTGAATTTCTTTACCGCCATAAGCTTCGCGAACCGAATCCGGAACATCTTCATGAGCCAGCTCACTGATGGCTTTTGCAGCGGCCATTTCCATTTCTTTGGTTACGGTTGTTGCACCGCAATCAAGTGCTCCTCGAAAGATATACGGAAACCCCAACACATTGTTCACCTGGTTAGGATAATCGCTGCGGCCGGTCGCCAAGATAACATCATCTCGCGCCGCCTTTGCCTCGGGATAACTGATCTCAGGGTAGGGATTGGCCAAAGCAAAAACAATGGGATCTTTAGCCATGGATCGAATCATATCCTGACTAACGATGCCCCCCACACTCAGACCGATAAAGACATCTGCATCCACCATGACCTCTGCAAGACTTCGCCCTTCAGTTTCGGAAGCAATGGCACTTAAAACATCATCCAAGCCTTCACGGCCTTTGTAGATCACACCATCTTTATCGCAATGAATGATATTCCTGCGCTCAACCCCAAAGAGGCAAAGAAGTCGGCTTACGGCTATAGCGGCAGCGCCCGCACCCGAAAAAACCACCTTACATGCATTCAAAGGTTTACCAGCAATTTTCGTCGCGTTTAGTAATGCCGCAGACGCAATAATGGCGGTACCATGTTGGTCATCGTGAAAGACCGGAATGTTCATCAACTCACGAAGTTTTTTCTCGATATAAAAACATTCCGGTGCCTTGATGTCCTCTAGATTGATGCCGCCAAAGGTAGGCTCAAGCGACTTCACAATCTTTACAAATGCCTCGGGGTCCTTTTCGTCAATCTCAATATCGAACACGTCAATTCCAGCAAAACGCTTAAACAAAACCGCTTTGCCTTCCATCACCGGTTTACTGGCCAGCGGTCCAATATCCCCCAGCCCCAACACAGCTGTGCCATTGGTCACCACCGCCACCAAATTGCCTCGGGCAGTATAATGGGCCGCTTTTTTGGGATTCTCATGAATCTCGAGACATGGAACAGCAACCCCTGGCGTATACGCCAACGATAGGTCTCGCTGCGATGAACAAGGCTTGGTAGGGACGACTTCAATTTTCCCAGCCGGTGAGCGAGCATGGTATTCTAACGCCATTCGGCTGCGGTCGTTGCCCTTATCTTTTGCCATCACCTACCTCAAGATTTGAAAACAATTAGCTTTTCCCGCGTCATATCGCGAAGCGCATTTTCAATACCACCAAGAGAAAGACCAGATTCACCGTGGCCACCAAATGGCATTGAATCAATTCGGAATGCACTGTGGTCGTTGATCATCACCGCTGCCGCAGAGAGTTCCTGGCTGACTTTCAAGCCTACCCCTAAACTCTTCGTAAACACACCGGCCTGAAAAGCCCAAGGAAGCCGGTTTGACCATAGAATCGGTTCTTCCAACTTTCGATATCCGTTCACACATAAGACCGGACCGAAAATCTCTTGGTTCATGACCTTCGTGGTTCCTGGAGCATCCACAATAACCGTGGGCGAATAACATTGATTGGCCAAGCCCCGGCCACCGCACGTTATCTCACCACCTTGGGCGTCAGCATCACCGGCCCAAGAGTTGATGCGCTCAATTTCTGCAGCGCGAATCAGCGGGCCCACTTGAGTCTCTTCTAAAGTTGGATCTCCAACGATTAATTCGGCTGCGCCAGCATTCAGTCGTTCAACCAATTCGCGCTTGATATGGTGATGAGCAAATACACGTTGAACGCTCACACACACCTGGCCCGCGTGGTAATAACCACCCTTTAACAAGGCCGGGACAACTTTATCTAAATCAGCATCATCGTGAATGATAACCGGAGCGGCACCGCCGTGCTCCAATACACATCGTACTCCTGGAGCCAGCGAACTTCTGAGTTTCCAGCCTACTTTAGAGCTCCCTATAAAATTAAAGAGCGCCATCCGAGAATCTGTTGCCAGCACGGCTGCTTGGTCGTTCGTACATGGGATCGGAATGAGATAGTCCGGGGGCAAGCCTGCCTCCCTAAAGATTTCAACCAAAGCCATGCAACACATAGGTGTAGCCGGAGCGGGCTTAATCAAAACCGGACAGCCTGCCGCTACGGCAGGCCCCACTTGGTGAGCCAGCAGGTTCAGCGGATGATTAAAAGCGCTGAATGCCACCACAACACCAATGGGCTCACGGGTCGTCATGGCAAGGCGGCCAAACGATTTCTCAGTTCCACCCATGGGAATTTCACGCCCGGGATTGCGGGTCGATTCTTCAGCACAGAGTGCCAAGGTTTGTACCGCTCGGCTGACTTCAACCCGAGCGTCTTGCAGTGGCTTCCCGCCTTCTCTCGCAATCAAAAGCGCAAAAGCTTCGGCTTGCTCAGCCACAACATCAGAAACCTTACGAAGAATCTCTGCACGTTTATAATGTGGTAAGGGTGCACGTGTTGATGCAGCACCGGCTATATCCAGGGCAACATCCATCGCATTTTCGTTTAAAAGCGCTACGCGGCCTACAACTTCACCCGAATAAGGCTCTTTGACGGTTTGCCATTGCTCGGGCTCATCCTTGAAGCCCGGAACCGCTAAACCATACTCATCACGAAACATGGCATCTCCTCGTTTCTAATGGTATTTGTAACACTGCATGGGACTTGGATGCGAGCTTGAAGACAGAGACCTTCGCTCAAAATATTTTATGCGGGAGAACATTTATGAGAGATCAAAATCGCAGGTTAGGCTTCGCAACTTTGATCTTCATCTTGGGCGCAGCGTTACTCGTTAGCCCCACGGCTCAAGCTCAAAAATCACTGAAGCCCGGCTCCACCTGCGAGCTCCAAGAGAAAATAACCGTTCGCAACAAAGCCCAACGAAAAAATGTGAAAACACGGCAACTCGACAAAGGCAGCACATTCAAAATTATTCGCTACCACCGGGTTTGGGTCCGGATTCAAACTTCAGACGGTATCGCTTTCGCCACCCCTAAGAGCATTCGCAACCATTGTCGCGCTCCTCAAGCGGCTCTAAAGACCCCGGTACCTCCGCAAAAACCTGCCCCGCAAGCATCAAACCCGCAGCCAATAACGCAGACCGAAGAACAGTCAGCCCCACAAACGCAGTCCGAGTCCCAAGAGACTGCTCCTAAAGCACCAGAGCAAAAGGCAGCTCCAGATCCTGAACCAGCCGCGGCACCGACCCCTCAGCTCGCTCCAAAGCTCCCGTTACAAACGACACAAGTCCCTGATTTATCTGTAAGAAATAGGCACCGAAGCACCCATATTTCGCCGGCCGCTTGGGTAGCACTCGGTGTGGGCGCTGCAAGTATGGGCGCATCCGCCTATTTTGTGAGCCAGTTGACCACGCAGGATGAAGCGAGAACCGGACAAGCCGCGCTTTTGACTGGAACCACCGGGATTATCGGTGTGATCATCGGTTTTTCATACATATTGACCCCAGAAGAGCGGGTTTCAGTTCCCTCGGAGGCCTCGGACAATCAAATATCCACCGCTATTTCGGTGGGTCCCGGCTCTATCGCCATTTCCGGGCGGTTTTAGGGCCTAAAGATCGCCCTAAAGCACCATTTTTCAGAGCTTTTCTCCACAATCTTGACTACTTAGCAGCTTTGCCTTAGAGGTAGCGCCCAAATGACGTCTCCTCCACCACGCCGGGGGGGAACGCTAACTTATGTGAGGTGAATTATGGCGCTGGCAACTGCAAGAAAAGCTGAAATTGTTGAGAAATTTAAAACGCACGAAGGAGACACTGGTTCTCCTGAAGTTCAGGTTGCGCTTCTTACTGAGCGTATCAACGGCCTGACTGAGCACTTTAAGTCTCACAAGAAAGACCACCATAGCCGCCGCGGGCTGCTTTTGTTGGTATCAAAGCGTAAGCGACTTCTTTCTTACCTGAAAGGTCGCAATGTTGAGCGTTATCGTACGCTCATCAAAGAACTCGGACTTCGTAAGTAAGAACCGAGTTAGTGAAGACCATGCGATAAAAGACCGATTGACCCAGCCCGGCTATTTTAGTCGGGCCATGGGGCTTCGGTCTTTTTTTGTATGTGGATATAAGTTCTCATTTTGAGAATCGGTGGTTGTCACGTGCTCTATCCAAGCCACCACGTAGGTATTAGTCAGTAGGAAAAAGAGGAATTAAAAATGACTATGGTAGAAAAACAAGTTCAAGTTGGTGAATCAACAATCACCATCCAAACCGGCAAAATTGCCAAGCAAGCATCCGGCTCTGTTATGATTTCAGCGGGCGGAACCAGTGTTCTCGTCACAGCTGTTGGCGCAAAAGATGCGCGACCTGATATCGACTTCTTGCCGTTAACTGTAGATTATCAGGAAAAAATGTCCGCAGCCGGTAAAATCCCAGGAGGCTTCTTCAAGCGTGAAGGCCGTCTGCGTGAAAACGAAACTTTAACGTCTCGAATCATCGACCGCTCCATCCGCCCGCTCTTCGCAGATGGATGGCAATCTGAAACTCAAATCATCGCAACTGTATTCTCAGCGGATGCAAATCACCCAGCTGACGCACTTGCAATGATTGGTGCATCTGCTGCACTTCACATCTCAGACCTTCCTTTCTTGGGACCCATCGCAGGTATCCGTGTTTGCCGCATCAACGGTGAACTCGTTGCCAACCCAAGCCACGAAGCTCAAGAAGAAGCTGATATCAACCTCTTCGTATCATCTAGTAAAGACGCCATCATGATGGTTGAAGGTGGTGCAGACGAGGCATCAGAAGCAGACATCATCGATGCACTTCTTTTCGCTCACGAGCAAGCTCAAGCAGTTATCAACATGCAAAACGAACTTCGCGAAGCATGCGGTAAAGAAAAGCGTGAAGTGAAAGCTCCTGAAGTGGATGCAGATCTGGCAGCGAAAATTGCCGACTTGGCAACTCAGTCTGTAACCGACGCATACAGCATCAAAGAAAAGATGCCACGTTACGCAGCGCTTGATGCAGCTAAGAAAGAACTCGTTGCTAAGCTGGTTGAGCAAGACGAAACACTTGCTGATCGCAAAGGCGAAATCAGCTCTATCTTCGGCGACCTTAAGTACAACCTAGTTCGTAAGAAAATGGTTGCAGAAAACACTCGTATCGATGGTCGTGGACCAGCCGATATTCGTGGCATCAGCACTGAAACAACCATTCTTGAGCGCACGCACGGTTCAGCACTTTTCACCCGTGGTGAAACGCAGTCCATCGTTACTTGTACCCTCGGTACCAAACAGGACGAGCAACGTGTCGATGGACTTCTTGGAGATAGCTTCGAGAACTTCATGCTCCACTACAACTTCCCTCCTTACTCAGTAGGTGAAGCGCGATTCCTACGTGGCCCAGGCCGCCGAGAAATCGGACACGGAAGCCTTGCTCACCGTGCACTCAAGGGTCTCGTTCAGTTCGGCGACGACTTCCCATACACAATCCGTATCGTCAGTGACATCACTGAGTCCAACGGCTCTTCTTCCATGGCAACTGTTTGCGGTGGTTCTATGAGTATGATGGACGCCGGTGTTCCAATGAAAGCTGCGTGCGCCGGTATCGCCATGGGTCTTATCCAAGAAGGCGACGACATGATGATTCTCTCCGATATTCTCGGCGATGAAGATCACCTCGGCGACATGGACTTCAAAGTAGCGGGTAC
>CAZZDT010000144.1:0-7481 GCA_964652435.1 uncultured Bdellovibrionales bacterium | reverse complement strand
CCCGCCAATGAACACATCCAAATCTTTATCGCCGTCCACATCCACAATGGCCACATGGGTGTACTGCGAAACAAAAGACTTACCTTGGAATGCTTCGGCAGTTTTATTGGTAAAACGTCCGTCCTGGCCCTGGCTGTAATACTGAACCGGCATTGCCGTTTCTGGCGTAAGGGTCATGTTGGCTACAATAAGGTCCAAATCACCATCGCCATCCATATCGGCAAACACTGCGCCCCGCGTATTGCCTTTATCCGCCACACCCAATTGAGCTGCTTGGTCTTCAAAAGTTCCGTCAGCACCTTGCACGTAGAGAAAGTTCGGACCGCTGCGGGCAACATAAATATCCAAAAGCCCATCACGGTTCACATCCACGACGCTGAGGCCACCAAAGTCTAAGTTACCCGCAGCACCCAGTTGCAGCGGAGAAAAGTTTTCTTCATCAAACTGCCCTGTGCCAATGACGGATTGGGTAATATCGCTGAATAACTCTTGAGAACTGCTGACAATATAACCGTCTAAAAGCTTAACCCGGCCGATTTCATTTTGAGCATTAAATGCCAACTCAAGGGTTAAATGCTCGGCCAAAACGGCCCCATTAAAATCAAACCCCGAAAGGTTAATCGTGGAGTGAATGACATCCTCACCGTCGCGAGGCTCGTAAAAATGCGTGTGAACGTCGCAAACCTTCAACAAACCAAACATCTTGAAGTGCGCCTTTAACGCCTCTGTGAACTCTTTGTCGGAAACTTCTTTCACGGGAGCCGTAGCCAAATGCTGAACCGCTGAAGCGCCCGCCGACAATGGCAATGGCAACGCTGGATGGGCTTGAAGGTTATGAGCAACTTTGGGCTGCGTTTTGAGCTTCTTGAAACGCTGTCCGGTGGTGAGCGCCTTACAAAGGTCTTTCTTAAGAAAGCCCTGAAGTGCGCTCGCCCTTTTCTCCCGCTTCGAACTCTCGTCCACCCATGACTGAAGATCCTTAAAGTTCTCTCTTTCCTGCTTCATTTTGAGGGCATGCTTTTGTTCGGCCGTCAGCTCGGGCTCTTTCGAGCACCCGGAACCAGCCAACACAAACGCCAACAAGATAGCAGGAAAAACCATCCACTCTTTGTTCATCATCGCATAAGTCTATCCTTCGCTTGAGGTCGGGTACAGCGCCTAGAAAACCAAGCCGAACCAACTAACCGCCCAACGTAATCCATTGCTCCCAACCGAATGGTTCGAGCAACAAAGTGGCGGATTGATCAGCCAGTTTATTCGGCATGGCGACATCCAGGGCCAAAAAATGCCCTACTTTGCCTAAATTGCGCCACAATCGGTGACTAATCCGCCGCTAAACCATTGAAATCATTAAGCTCCACATTTAGGGTGCTCTGGCACACTACCTGCACCTACATCAGCACCTAGGCCAAACGCGCCATGGAGCTCTTGGGGGAGTCAATGATTCAAGTACTACGACAGTCAGCCTTCTTTCTAAGCATCATGCTGGTTCTTAGCGCATGCGGCGACGTACGAATCGACTCCGACCATATCAGCATCAAGAACGCCGATGACTTAGCCGAACTACAAGGTGTTCGTTTGTTACAGGCCGATCTCAGTGTGATGGCCGATGGTTTGGATTCTCTGGCTCCCCTCGCCGCACTGACTCAAATCGACGGCGACCTTATCATCAGCCGGACCGATTCTCTCACCGACCTAAGCGGCCTCGAAAACCTAGTGCATGTAACGGGCAGCATTACCATCGCCATGAACGACTCACTGGTGAGCTTGCAAGGTTTGAATAATCTGCAAGAAGCTGGCGCTCTCTGGATTTCATCCAACCCAATGCTAGAGAATCTGAATGGTTTAGAAAGCCTTTCAATGGTTGGTGAAAATCTTATCATTGCTGAGAATGCTCAAATCACCGACCTTGAAGGCCTATCAGATCTCGAGCACGTAGGCGGCGATTTTAAGATTTGCCAAAATGAGAATCTGGAACACATCGAGCATATCAACTCCATCAAGCACATCGGCCAGGACCTTTTGATTGTGAACAACCCTGCCCTTAAAAGCCTGGGTACCATCGGAGCGGTTGAAACCATCGGGGCCAAGCTTCAAATCAGTGTGAATCACCAGCTCACAAACTTAGATGGCCTCACGGGAATCACCTATGTAGGCGGCGATTTAGAAATTATGGGCAACAATACGCTAACCGATACAAGCGGACTCGAAAACCTGAGAGAGATTGGTGGAAGTCTGATTATCTTTCGCAACTACGTACTCCAGAACCTCCACGGACTATCGAATTTAATCTCCCTTGGAATGAAGCTGGAAGTATCCGAGAACTCGGCCATCACCAGCTTAGGTGGCCTCAAAAGTCTAACCGCTATTGGCACCCACTTGGTGGTTCAGAACAATCCAGAACTCAACAGCCTGGTTGGACTGAACACTCTACAAACTGTTGGCGGTAATGTTGGCATCCGTCACAACGCCAATCTCAAGCACCTCGATGAACTTCAGAACGTATCAAGAGTACAAGGTGAGATTCTGATTCACGCCAACGATAACCTCGAGAGCATCCAGGGACTCGCTACTCTAGATTTGATTGAAGGTGACTTCACGGTCACCCATAACGCAAGCTTGGCCCGGTGCTCGATTGAAGATGTGGTGAAGGAACTTGGTGATGACGTTCTTGGTAACATGGTCATCGACAACAACAACCAAGAGTTGAGCTGCGAATAAGCAATCGCCAAAGACAGCACCTCCGTTCTCATCTACCTTCCCCACCTCATTGCACAAACCTCTTCATACGTGATGTATTGCTCCTGTCCTTATCAAGTGGGAGACAAGACGTATGATGCAAACCAAGCAACGACCACACGTTATTCAAAGATACTTAACGCCCTACGTAATCGGCCTCTTATTGCTCCTGAGTCCACTTACGGGATGCAAGGATAAAGCTCCGGGCGAACCTCCCGGGCCCTGCTTGATACCAAACAGCTGCGCCGCCATAGAGGCAGGCACTACAATCGACTATCCACCGAGCCTGGATTTAGAATGGAGCACCCAAGGGGAATTCCAAACCTATTCATCTCCACGAGCCAGCGACTTAAATGGCGACTGCATCCAAGACATTATTGTTGGACATGGAGAAGAAGGCGGCCCCGAGAGCGGCCAAGGCATCGGCTATGTCACGGCCCATGATGGCGCAACCGGAAACTTACTCTGGACCGTTGGCCCCGACTTTGACGATGCCGTTTCGCTCTACGAAATCGTTGGTAGCCCTTCGCTTATGGACCTCAACCAAAGTGGGACCGACGACGTGGTCATCGGTGGACGTGATGGAACTCTGATTGCCATCAACGGCGCCACAGGAGAAAAGCTTTGGCAATTTTATCCCGATGGCGGCTCTGAAGAAGACGGCTGGTACAACTTCTACACGCCTCAACCGATTGCCGACGTTAACTCCGATGGAATCCCCGATATTTTAACCGCCAACGGCGGGGATGCGAAGCAAGCACCTTTCGAGGAGCGCCTACCCGGTTTTCTGATGGTCATCAGTGGCAGCAACGGCGACATTCTTCACTTCGCACAAATGCCAGACAACATGGAAACCTACATGTCTCCTATCGTCTACAGTCCTGCTTCATCAGATACCTCCTATGTTCTTTTTGGAACCGGTGGGGAAACCTTCCCTGGTTCGCTTTGGCGTGTTCCTCTATCGGACGTTTTGGCTGGCGATATCACCACGGCAGAAAAACTAACGGAACCACGCTCCCACAAAGGCGTCATTGCCCCCCCAAGCTTGGCTGATGTTAACCTTGATGGCAGCGATGATATTATTGTGGTCACCTTCGACGGTCAGGTTCAGGCCATTGACGGAGTTACGGGCTTAGAACTTTGGAGTTACACCCTCTCAGGCGCCGACGAAGATGAAGTAGAGTCATATGCTTCTCCAGCTATCGGCTATTTCGATGACGATGGCGCACCGGATGTATTTGTTAGTTTATCTTTAGGTGTCTGGCCTCGCTACTCTGGTTCTGTACTTCTCGCACTCTCCGGATGGAGCGGAGATGTCATCATGAAAGAGGAAACAAACTTCCCTGGTTTCCCTTCTCCACTGGCCGCGGACCTCAATGGAGACAACCGCGATGAAGCCCTGGCGGTGATCCCCAATTTCATGGAAAGCAGTTCGACCTTCCAGATTTTCGACTTTGCCAACGACGACTCCTATTCCTATGATTGGAACTACACCGGCGCCGGAACGCCAATGATTGCAGATCTTGATTACGATGGAATCCTGGAACTTATCGGCTGTTATGTGGATATGTCCGCCTTCCCCGCATCCTGGACTCTTTTCAGAAAATCACTCAATGCACCATCCACGGGCTTACCGGCTTGGGGCGGCTATTTGGGCAGCATGACCGATGGAAGCTTCAGACAAGAATGCGCGACACCATAAGCGAGAAGCATCAATCGAAAAGCCCCTGCAAAGCACCACTTAAAGAAGTCGTCTCGCCATCATTCGCGCCATCGGACCATACATAAGCCATATTCGAACCGTCTAAGACAATGTTCATGGGCGTATAGCTGTAGTCATAACGGTCCACCGCATCAAAAAGCGTTCCCCAGTTGGGATCCACAAAAACCTTCGAAGGGTCCAACCCTTTGCGTTCAGCATAGCTAGCGCAGTAATCCAATGTTGGAGCCTCAAAATTTATGTCCGCGCCCAGATAAACAAAAAGCTCAAGGCCATTATCCTTCATTGTCTCATACTGCGACTGCACTTCAGGGATCCAGCTTTCGCAAGCACTGCACCAACCCGCGGTTGTCACCATCCAAATAGCTTTATGAACTCCGCAGGAATCATGCAGCGAAACCGTTTCCCCAAGGCAATTCATGAGCGCAAAATCCTTAAGATTATGTCCAAGGCCCGCACCGGACCCACTCGGCACACAGCCTGCGCTGGACTCTGCGGCTTCAACAACTTTTGGGTCCGTGTCATCTGAAGGACCGATTAATCCACTGATACCAACGTCCCGCAGGCAATAGGCTGGTGCACCCTCTACCCGAGTTGAGGTATAATCTTGATCAAGTGTGATTTGTTCAAATCTGATTTCGTTCAACCGAATCCCAATAGGCTCACCTTCCTCCTCTGATACTGCCTGAAGAGTAAGATTACCGGCGGTTGCCAGATAGAGTTTATCGCAACGCCCGTCTTCACAACCGGTCTCAAGAGTGAGGCACGCATTACAAGTACGATAATTAATGCTCGGGTCAAATTTGATAACCCCGGGCTCCGATGGTCCACCTGCTTCAAGCCAACTCTCAAACAATAGACTTTGAGAATTCTCGGCGTCGGAATCAGAAGACTTCAACAAGATAGACTTGGTGGTGACGCGAGCAATCCCGGTCGTCTGCTCAAAGTTCATAAGCTCACAGTCAGAGAAATCTACTTTCGAATCATCAGAGCATCCCCCAACACCCACGACGGGTAACAGAATCGATAAGCAGATAATAAAACGAACCATGTCTATCTCCCGTCACCGGCGGCACCCCCATCAATTGTTAACCATCCCAGCGAGAATGAAAAGGATGAAAGGACCTCTCAAAATGAGGTAGGACCGAAACTAAAACCCAAAAACACACAATGCTCTTTCATTGCACTTACCCGTTTCTAACCACCAAGGGTCCTGCCTTTGTAATCTAAGCCTGCTGGGCTCGGGCCCAAGGTGAACCGAGTTCGCTGAGTTCCAACGTTAAATCAAAAGCCAGCAGGAAACTCCGATTTGCCTGGGGGAGACAAGAGAGTCAGCATGCCTGTTCGTCCGGGCATGTTGGTCCAGCCTGAACAATATCAACAATATAGCTAAGCTTCGAGAGCACAGGGTATTGGATTGACGCCCATGGATGCATTGTTGTAATCCCTTTGCCTGATTCGTAACCGAAGAGAGCTCCCATGGTTTTACAAGCACAGAATCTAGTTAAACATTACGGCAATCATCCCGCATTAAAGGGACTTGACCTCAAAGTAGACGCAGGCGAGGTCTTCTGTCTCCTTGGAGCCAACGGAGCAGGAAAAACCACGACCATTCAGCTTTTTCTAGGTTTCATCGAGCCAACCTCGGGAAGCGCCAGCATCAAAGGCCTGGAGGTCTCCTCCCACGCGCTCGAGACCAAAAAATTTCTCGCCTACATTCCTGAAAATGTCATGCTCTACAAAAACCTGAGTGGCATCGAGAACCTGGAGTACTTTACCACCCTTGCAGGCATCACTGACACCGACGAATCTAAATTGCGCGCCACCTTGGACCGAGCTGGATTGCCCAGCGATTTTGTCGACCAACCCGTAGGAACCTACTCCAAAGGCATGCGTCAAAAAGTAGGTATTGCCATGGCCATCGCTCGCAAAGCCGAATTACTTCTCCTGGATGAACCAACCTCAGGATTGGACCCCAAGGCATCAAACGAATTCTCGGAACTTGTCTGCTCACTGCGTGATGAAGGTGTAGCCGTACTCATGGCCACGCACGACCTTTTCCGGTCCAGAGAAATCGCCACCCATATCGGCATTATGAAACGCGGCGAGCTGGTGGCCCGATTTGCTGCGCAAGATGTGACCCACAACGACCTCGAGCGTATTTACCTCGAACACATGCACGATTAGGAGACGATGACTATGTCACTGGTTCGATTCGTTGCCCACAAAGAGGTCAAAGAGATTGTTCGGGATGGGCGCCTACGCCTGCTCGGCAGCATTGTTCTCATTCTGGCACTCACAGCCCTGGCCTTCGGTGCGCAACAAACCACAAAAGCGCAAGAAGACCGCGAACATGCCCGCGAACGGTCAACCAAGCAATGGGAGGACCAAGGTGACAAAAACCCGCACGTGGCCGCGCATTACGGCACCCACGTGTTCGCCCCCACCAGTGTCGTGACCGCCATCGATCCAGGTGTGTCCGCCTACTTGGGTCGTTCGGTAAAAATTGAAGCACATAAGCGAAACTTAGCGGCGCACTCTGCTGCCCAAGATAGTGCCAGCCTTCAACGCATGGGTAATTTCTCGGTTGCCACGGTTTTGCTGCAGCTGGTTCCACTTCTGATTATCGCCTTAGGGCACGGTCTATGGAGCCGGGAACGAGAAAGCGGCACCTTGAGGCAGCTTTTAAGTACCGGTGTTAGCCGTGGCACACTCTTCTGGGGCAAGTCTATTGCTCTGGGGCTGGTGATTGCATCTCTCTTGATTCCAGCAGGATTCATCCTGGTGGGCACCTTGTGGAATATGGGCGGCGGCGATGGGCAAACTATTTTGCGACTTGGTGCACTCTTTCTCAGTTACAGTATCTACTTTGCTGTGTTCGGTGGATTAACCCTCTATGCCTCTGCGGCAACATCGTCCTCTCGCGCTGCACTCGTGGCCATGATTGGGGTCTGGGGAATTTTCTGTTTAATCATGCCCCGGGCTGCTACGGAATTGGCCGGCGCCACACAGCCCCTGCCCA
>CAZZDT010000143.1:0-7484 GCA_964652435.1 uncultured Bdellovibrionales bacterium | reverse complement strand
ATGGTGAAGAAGGCCCGGGTTATCTTGCGGTAGCTCTTCACAGCGATCCTTACGGCGATTGCAGTGTTGACCAAACGTGCTGTGTATCCTCTGGCGGCTCAGGTATGTGTTGCCGGGTTCAAGGTGAAAGCTGCAATGCCCAAAGCGAGTGTGCGATGGGGCTAACTTGTGTTGACGGTGTCTGCTGCTCTTCTGCTTGCGATACTGCATGTTATTCGTGCCGGGGCGATAGCAATACCGTAGGTGTTGATGGAACGTGCGCCCCTCTTAACAGCATCGTTCAAGATGCATCGCCTACAAACCTTTGCTCTTCAAGCGCAGGTAACTGCGGCGGTGACGGCGGATGTATTTGTGAAGCCGGGAGTGGAAACTGTAAGCGCAGCGCTGGAAATACATGCTCTATCGATGACAACTGTGCCAGTGGCTTTTGCGAGTGTGCGAATGCAGACTGTACAGTTAAGCGTTGCAGCACTGTTGATTGCGACCAATGTCTCTATAACGCAAATGGTGATCAAGTCTGCGAGCTTGAAGTGAACGATAACATTGTTGATGCCGATGACTCTTGTGGCGCGACGACTTGCAACGGTTTGGGGACTTGTAACGTTGCCAATGGAAACCCGTGTTCTACCAATATTAACCAAGAGTGTTTAAGCAACATTTGTGTGTTGGGAACCTGCTCTAATCCATCGCCCGTTGGTGGTGGGTGTGATGAAACTGCTGACTGCGAACAAGGCGTATGCAACTCGGATAATGTTTGCCGAATCCCTGGTTATACGCTTACGGACAATGGACTTCTGACCAATGAGCGCGTAGCAGATCGAGACGACTCATTTGATATTGTTCTAACATCAAAACCTACAGCCGATGTTATTTTGAGCGTTTCAACTTCGGATACAACGGAAGCAGTTGCTTTACAGGGCAGCTTGGTTTTCTCGTCCCTAACGTGGAACACACCACAGACTGTAACCATTCGCGGCCAAAACGATGATATTGCCGACGGTTCACAGGCCTACACGGTTACGATGTCATTTTCCTCGACGGATTCAGATTATGCTTCATTGGGTGATATTCAAATCAGTGGAACAAATGTGGACGATGATATTGCTGGTGTAAGTGTAAGTCCAACGACGGGCCTTGCGGTATCTGAATCAGGTACCACGGCAACATTTTCGGTGGTACTGAATACTGAGCCAACCCATAACGTGAATATACCCATTGTAAGTGGGAACACTTCAAAAGCCGTGGTTGACGATAATAATTTGCGGTTTAAACCCAGCAATTGGGATACGCCGCAGGTTGTTACGGTAACGGGTGTTGATAACAATATTGACGACGGTGATATTGTGCTGACCATTTCATTGGGCGATGTAAACAGCAGCGACTCATCTTATGACGAGCTTGAAGTTGATTCGGTTGAGGTAACAGTGACCGATGATGATATTGCAGGAATCGAAATCAGCCCGACCACGGGTTTGGTCACAACGGAAGCAGGTGGCCAAGATACCTTTACGGTTGTTTTGACGAGTCAGCCCCTTCACAATGTCACTTTGGGATTATCGAGCTCAGATACTTCAGAGGGCAGCTTGTCTTCAACCAGTCTGGTTTTTACAGCGGCTAATTGGAACAGCCCCAAAACAGTAACTCTTACTGGGCAAGATGATGACATCGATGACGGAGACAAACCCTATTCAATCATCACGGCCGAATCGACCAGCGCGGATAGTCTGTATCGAATCAATCCCGACGATATCAGTGTAACAAATACTGATAATGACACTGCAGGAGTAACGGTCAGTCAAACCTCTGGGATGGTAACCAATGAAGCTGGCGGCCAAGACAGTTTCACGGTTGTTCTTAACTCTGAGCCAACTTCAAGCGTAACGATAAATTTAAGTACCAATGACGGCGATGAGGTTTCCATTGGAACCGGATCTATCGTTTTCTCGAGCGGTAATTGGAACATTCCAAAAACCATAACGCTTACCGGCCAAGATGATGATGTGGACGATGATGATCAAAGCTTTAATATTATCTTAAGTGCCATTGTGAGTGCTGATGGTAACTACAGTGGAACCGATGTTGAAGATGTATCGGGCACCAATCAGGATAACGATACTGCGGCGGTCATCGTAACACCTTTGGGAAGTATGGTGACCAATGAAGGAAGCGCTGCAACAGCATCGTTTACAGTGGTTTTGGGCAGTCAGCCTACGGCAGCGGTTGAAATTCAAGTAGAGAGCCAAGATACAACCGAAGGTACGGTGGATGTTAGCTCTGTCGTCTTCAACGCTTTGAATTGGAACAGTCCAGTAACCGTGCAAGCGCAACCGGTAGATGATGATGTTGATGATGACAATATAACCTATACGATTGCCTTAAGCGCTCCGATTTCAACCGATCCAAAATATGCAGCCTTGGGCGATATCGATGTGGCAGATCAAAGCGTTACAAACCAAGACGATGATACGGCTGGATTTACCTTTGCTGGGGCGGGTTCACTCAATACAGCAGAAACCGGTAGCACAGATAACTTCACGCTGGTGTTAGATTCTGAGCCAACCAACAATGTAACCGTGGACATAACAAGCTTAGATGTGAGTGAAGTTACGGTGGTTACCGCTCAAGTGGTGTTCACTCCGAGCAATTGGGATGATGCCCAAACGATAACCATTGCGGGTGTCGACGATAACATCGTTGATGGCTCTAAAGTTGTTACTGTCTCATTGGGCACAGCATCCAGTATCGATGGAAAATACAACAACCAGTCGCCTGGGAACGTAAGTGTTACCAATGAAGATAACGAGCCGGTTCCAAGTTTATCCATTGCAGACGCATCTGCTCTTGAAACCGATTCCGGAACGTCTACCCTTGAGCTGACAGTCAGCCTTGATTACGCAAGTGAATCGCCAATCAGCGTGAATTGGGAAACAAGCAATGGGTCGGCCACTTCGGGTTCAGACTATACCGCAGCCAGTGGCGTTCTTAATTTTGCTACTCTTGACCAAGAAGAAACAATCACGGTTTCAATCAATGGTGATTTTTCGGACGAAGGTGATGAAGCCTTTACTTTAACGCTCTCGTCGCCAACGAATGCTCTGATAACGGACGGCACCGCAACTGCGACCATCACCAATGATGATGTTACGCCGACAATCACTTCTATTGAAGCGTCACCGGTTGTGATTTCACCGGCAACCGAAGATACGGTTGCCATTGAGTGCAATTTTACTGATAGCAACGGTCACCCCACTTCTACTTTTGATGTAACCATTTGGGCGCGCGATGAATCCGGCGGTCAGTTCCTTGTATGCGACGGCGTTTCAAATTCTGCGGAGTTATGCACGGGCGGCAATTCTCCAAACATAGTTGAGTCTTCCAGTGGCGTTTATAAGCTCTCCATCGACTGGAACCCTCCTGCAGGACTCATTTCTGGCTTTTATGACTTAAGCTGCAGTGTGGTTGATTGGGGAATTAACGCGGGTCTTGGAGAGTTTGATGATTATCAAGATTTAATACAATTTGATGCAACGGCGCCAAATGCACCCAGTGTGACCAGTGCAGAAACACCAACAACAAATGTACGGCCCACCTGGACTTGGTCCAGTGGTGGCGGTGATGGCGTAGGCGTTTACCGAGTCGCATTGGATGGGGAAGATATAACGGCCGCTGACGAGACAACGGATTTGGACTTTACGCCCGATTCCGATTTGTCAGCGGGAACTTATACTCTTTATGTTCAAGAGCGAGATGTATATGGAAACTGGTCTGTATCAGGCTCGTTTGCAGTAGAGGTGACTGACTCTTAGAGGCACAGGCAATCAAGTGATGGATTTAAGTAGGCTTTACATCATTGTTATAGGTTCGATTGTTCTTGGAGGCTGTAGCTCTTCAGCTCAGATTCGAAAACCTGCTCAGATCAGTTCGAGTCCACAAGAATCACAAGAGTCCAGAATCGTTCTGCCCAAAAGTCCGCCGGCCAAGAAAATATTGAAAAAAGAGCCAAGACGTATTCCAGAAACAGATCCTCAATTGGCTATTGTTGCCCAGCAGAAAATCAAAAAAGCGAAAAAGCTGTATTCTACCGGGCAGTATGATGAGGCTGAGCGATTGCTCAAAGAGTCAATTACGATATTTCCGTTTTTGGCACAGGCTCAATTGACGCTTGGAAAGATATTTTTGATTAAGGGCTCTGCAGCCCGAGATATAGCGCTTTTAAACAGTGCTCGATTGATGTTTGAAATGGCTCGCGCCATCGACCCAGGTCAGGCTGAAATTCAAACGTTGCTGGAATTGTTTACGGTTCAGTATCCAGAATAATCAGCTACAAGAAAAACTGCAGAGCACCCATAACGGTCCAAACCCGAGCGCGTTCAATAGAGTGGTTGAAACTTAGGTCGACGGAACCCGACTGACTGAAATAACCAAAGCCACCGGTCACGAAGTTTTCTCGAGTTGCTTCACCGGTGGAAAGAGTGCGCGGTTTATTCATATAGCCCACTCGCAGAGGAATGGCGCCGCTTAGAAGGTACTCTGCCCCGGCATGGTAAGAGGCAATAATCTCTTCTGTTTCAAGGTTTAAGTCTGAGTCGAAAGTAAGAACAAAGCCTTGTCCACCACCGCTAACGCCAAGACCGAGGTGCTGCGGGCTTAAGCCAGTGTCTTGCGATGTCACAAAATTATGCCAGGTGGCACCCATTTGAATGTAATCGGATACGCGCAGAATCAGCCCGATATCCGATGAAAATTCTCGAATATCTTCATCTGCTCCATTTAGGGTCCGGCTGCCTTCTAGATAGTGAACGGTTGTGCCCAGGGCGAACATATCCCCCACCCGATACGCCATACCAAGCGAAACCCGGTGGAGGTTTTTTTCTTGGCCCTCAAGTTCTGACTTCAAAAGTTCATAACCCAAACCCCCAGCCACTGGTCCCGATTTAGAATCAACGGCGTTGGCTGTGGCCCGGCTTTCTTTGAATTTCTCACTCCAGGCGTAATGGAGCTCAATGGCGTAGCGGGTTTGGATGGCAAGACCTGCGGGGTTTAGCTTTAAAGTATCGTTGGATGTTCCCAGAGCACGGTGGGCTCCACCCATGGCCAATGAACGAATGCCGGCGACCTCTTCGAAGCTTGAATAGCTCTTTGCCGTCAGGGGCATGAGAAGCAATAAGGCAAAACAGAGCAATGGGCGCATGGTTTTCATAGAGATATGTCTACCAAAGCGGGATCCCAGCCGCCAGAAACCCGTCATATCCTTTTGCCTCCTGGGAGACTTGACCCTTCAGGATAGCTCTGTAAAGAGGGCACCATGACAACACAAAATGCATTCGATGTGCTCAAAGAGCGTGGTTTTGTAAAGCAGTGTACAGATGAAGAAGCTGTGCGAGAGCTTTTTGATAAGGGACCGGTAACTGCTTATATCGGCTATGATCCCACGGCCACGAGTCTGCATATCGGTAACCTTTGTGTCACCATGGCTTTGATGCATCTCGAACGCATGGGCCACCGGCCCTTGGTGGTTGTGGGTGGTGCAACAGCTATGGTTGGTGATCCCTCTGGAAAAACAGAAATGCGCCAGATGATGACCACTGAAACCATTGATGGAAATGTTCAAGCGATTAAGAAACAGCTTTCTCGTTTTCTTAGCTTCGAAGATGGAAAGAGTATTCTCGTCAACAATGCCGACTGGCTGATGGACTTTAAATACATCGATTTCTTACGTGATGTTGGACGTCATTTTTCAGTGAATCGAATGTTGTCTGCTGAATCGTACAAGCAGCGTTTAGAGCGCGGTTTGTCGTTTATCGAGTTCAACTACCAAATTCTCCAAGCCTATGACTTTATGGAGCTGCGACGACGTCATGATTGCGTGTTGCAAATGGGGGGTGACGACCAGTGGGGCAATATTCTCGCGGGTGTCGATTTAACACGCCGGATGGATTCAGAGCTGGTTCACGGTTTAACCTTTCCCCTGCTTCTGACTTCTACCGGGGAAAAGATGGGCAAGACCGCCAAGGGTGCTCTTTGGCTCGACCCTGAGAAGCTTAGCCCTTACGAGTTTTACCAGTATTGGGTGAATATCGACGATGCGGATCTGGAGAAAACCTTAGGATTCCTAACGTTTTTACCGATGGATGAAGTTCGAAGTGTTCAAAGCCTAGAAGGCCGTGAGTTGAATATGGCTAAATCCATTTTGGCTTACGAAGTGACCAAACTGGTTCATGGTAAAGATGAAGCTTCAAAAGCGCACCAAGCGGCGCAAAGCGCTTTTGGCTCCCGTGAAATCCCGGCCAGTCTTTTGGCCTCAAGTGATGTGGTACGAAAAGTCGAGGCAGATATCGCTCAAATTCCGACAACCGGGCTTGAGAAATCAAAGCTTGCTGAAGGAGCTACTCTTGTTGATATGATGATAACGACAGGCATCGCGCAGTCGAAAAGCGCAGCGCGTCGTCTGATTGATCAAGGAGCGGTGAAGATAAACGACGTAAAGATAACCGATACCGGTTACGCTTTAAGTGATGAAAACTTTCTGGAAGGTGCAATGACGCTTCGGTCTGGAAAGAAAAAAGTCCATCGAATCGTTCTTGAAGGAGCTTGATGAGATTTCATTTCCTGGCATGGGTTATTGGGCTGACTCTTTTGGGCCTAAATGACTTAAGCAGCGCTGCGCCGGGTTTTCGAGATCAAAATACTGTTCCAGAAGAGGCAACCTTCACTCTTGGAAAACCTGGGCGTTTTGGCCCTACGGTTATCCCCGGCACCATTGTTAAGGCAGTTTATCGCGGTGATGCTCTGCATTTTAGCGATCCCAGAACCATGCAGCCCTTAGGCAAGGTTCCTTGTCGTCAAGCCAAACTTCGCCGCTGGCACCCTCAAGCATCCATTCAAACACTTCGTAAAGCACGAGGAAAAAAGATTCGCCTATACCTTACGTACCGTTATGGTCATTCGGAGTGCACAGCGACAGGCTGGATCGACCCGAAGGCCCGGATGCGCAAGGATGTCGTTTTAAAGCAAGGCCCGCGCATTCGACCCCAGGTTGAAGGAATACCCAAGGAAAAAACAGAAGCCGAACTGCTCTATCGCGGTCTCAATCGCTACATTTCAAGTGTTGTACATTGTGCAACGAAGGCTGAAAAATACAGGTGGAAAACCGGCGAGCCGAAACTCAATAAATGCACTTGTCCAATTGTAGAATCATGGCGACTGCCAAGAGTTAAAGAGGCTGTTCGTGTATCCGTTAAGATTCAGAATTTTAAGATGGGGGTTTCTCTCACGGTGAACCCTAAAGGTCGCGCAGAATCTTGCTCGACTTGGGTTGCTCGTGTGGCGCCAGAGGGTGAGCCAAAGCTTTTAAAGAAACTTCTGAAAGAAATGAAGTAGGCAACCTATTCGGCTTAATTCACAGGAATTAAATCTTGGCCCGCTACTTTGACGCTCATTTTACCCACGGCAACTTTTACCATGGCTTTGGTATCAATGTTTTC
>CAZZDT010000142.1:0-7499 GCA_964652435.1 uncultured Bdellovibrionales bacterium | reverse complement strand
CCTCGGGCAGAAGCTTCCAGTGGGTCGCCCCCCATCACCAGGGTCAAAGCAACCAAACCAACCAACCATGAATTCAAAGACGACCTATTCCTCATTCAGAGGCTCGCACATGCTGAAGTCCACAACATAAGTACCCAGCTCGTCACGCCAATATTCACCCTGGTAGGGCCACCGAACGTGCTCTGAATCCGTCTTCTTTACCTTGCCACTTGCCTTTAAGGTCTTAGAGCCCGACTCACCACGAAGCCTTTTTTCAATGCCCTCGCGCTCAGCCCGAGCAACCTCTAATTTTACCTTGATGGATTGACTCAATAAGGCTCGTAAAGTCTCAAGCTCTTCCTCGAACTTCAGCAAAGTAGCCTCAGCGGCAATTCGTCGTTGCGAGTGAATCCGAGCATCCATAGCCACTTCAAGACTCTCAATCAGGGCAGCATCCGTTAAAAGTTCTCTCACGAGACTTCGTTCTTTGAGCAACTGGGCCAAGGTTTTTTCTGCCTGGGCAACCCGAGGGTCAGTCATGGCTAAGCCCAAAAGCCGCGAAGTTAAAACATCATCGCCTTTTTCGTTGCCCTCGGAACTACTCAATGTTTCGTAAATTCGACTGGCCGCGTCTACTTCACTGCGGTTATCCAGCATGCCTCGAACTTTCTCCATCATTGGATTGTAACTCTTGAAAAAGTCATCCACGATGACCCGAGCTTCGGCGTAGCGGCACGCTTCAAAGTAAATAATCGCCTTAACCACCTGAGATTCAGGAAAATATTCCGAAGCAAAAAACGGTGAATGAAGAGTCAGTAAACGCCCCAAGGCTTTATCAAAGTCGCCGCGACGAAAATATGCCCAACTCGACTCAAAGAGCGCCACCAACCAGGTTTCAGAACCCTGAGGAATTCGGCTGTAGTAATAAATGCTCTTATCAAATTGCTCATGCTCATAATGAATCCGAGCCAAAGACAAGAAGGCCATATGGCGCAGATGAACATCTTGAAAGGTTCCAGAAGATGGATGCAGCAGGCCCACCAAAGACCGATACGTTTCAACCGCTTTTTGGTCTTCCCCAACCAGATAGAACAAAAGTGCTGTGAGATAGAGACCACGTGGATAGTAATTGTTGTCGGACGCAATCCGCTCAATCAGGTGGTGAGAGTAAGCCACCGCTTCAGCCAAAGACTCAGGTGCCCGCGCCCGAAATGCATTGTCCTGTGTCTTTACCCCACGAGGTTGGCCAGAGCGACCAAACTCCATGACCTCACCCGAAGCCGCGTCATCTGAACGACCGCCAAATTCAAATACAACTTCACCTGAATCCGATTGACCGCCTTGAAATTCCAAGACCGTATCGCCAGCTTGCTCTGCGGTACCCCCAGAGAACTGAAGTTCATCCTCAACAGCTTCATCGGAACCAAACTTAAGAGCGTCGGAATCCGAAACTTCTTGTTTTTCATAGCGGCGCGCTTCAAAAAAGAAATGCTTGGCCAAGAGATAATGGTACTCGTCTCGATAGGCTTGCGGAAACTGCATATTCCGAAACCGTGCCAATTCTCGTAAAATAGGTTCTTGCTCTGGACTTACTCGGCTCAACCGGAAAAGCCATTCAACAGACTTTTGAAATCGTCGGTGATTCGGCCCCTCACGAATGATCGATTTGAAACGCTGGAAGGCTTCACCATAAAGCCCACTTTTAAACAAAGCTTTGGCCAGTTGATACTGACTTTCTGCGTGAAAGGCCGCTAGGTTTGGATCCTGAATGATTCGGTAAAACTCATCGGCAGCTTTGCCGTAATCCGTAGAGGCCATGTAAGAAAGAGCCTGCTCGAATGCAAAACGGTTTTTGTCACTCCCAACCCATGCATCACCGTCATCGTCATCCCCTCCACCAAAGTCCAAAACCTCTAAGGAAGTTTCGGGTACCACCTGCGGCGTGGCTTTCGGTGAAACCTTCTTTGGTTCTTGCTTCACCTCTACCGGCGACTCCGGAGCAAGCTCCAAAACAAAACCTGGAGCTTGCTCTGATGTTTTGTCCGAGGGCGTCACATCTTGGGCAGGGAGAGTTATCACCAAATCCTCAGTTGGCGTCACTTTCTTCGTAGGTGTCTTCTTCTTGTCGCGTGTCTTTGAGCGCTTCTTCTTGGTGCGCTTCTTCACCTTTTTCTTGCTCTTGCCTCGACGATTCGGATTGCGCTTTTTCTGAACCTTTTTATCAGAAGAACTCTCAACTTGGTCAGCGCTGGGATTCCCATTCGCCTGCGCCCAAGGCGCCCCCAAGAGAATCAATAAACTCACGCACAAGAGCACGATGCCGCGAGATATTTGGTGGATATATCGCCCTTTATTCACGAACCACCGCCCCCAAACATAAACGAAGCTCCCAATCCCAGACTCAATAAATATTCCCACTTCGCTCCCATTGCAGCGCTGGGAATAGGCTCCAATTTAAAGATCCGCTCCCTGATCTCAACCGAAAGCAGAAACCAATCAGTTAAGCGGTAGCGTTGACCAATGGCAAAAGTAATCAACGGGCTCAACTGTCCATCTTGAGTGCCCGCTACTCCACCACCCAGTTTAATATGCGCATCAAAATGAACAAAGAGTTTGGATAAAAATGACCACTTACCGTAAACCGGCGCCCAGATAAGCTCACCGTAGCCCTCATAAACAAGGGTTGATAACTCTGGGTCAGGTACATTGCCCGGGGAGGCCATTGGGCCACGCTTGAGTGACGGCCAATAACTTCCGCGCACTCCCAAGCTTAAAGATTCGGCAAAGTGATAACCCATACTTAAACCAACGGGCGCATGATAATAGAACGGGTTGTCGACCACATTCTCAGCCCACAGAGTCAATTCAAAATGCTCTTTTTTCTCAAAGAGCCGCCCACTAACCGTTGGAATATTGGCCAACCGGTTCATTGGACTCTCGACACGCTTACTCTGGGAAGCCGAAGCATTCAGCGAAACAGCCTGACTCAAAGCAATGAGTAAAACGAATACCAATGGCCTCATTATAGACTCCGGTATTCAAATGAGGGGGGGATAAAAAGTCCAAAGCCAATTCGTAACATCACTTGGTTACGAACACTGGACCTCGTCTCTGACAAAAATTGATGTTCGTCGAAATAAAGTAAATCCCGCAACTCGACTCGTACGGTTAAAAAGTCAGCCAACACAAAATGTTGTCCTAAACTTAAAGCAACCGCTGGCCGATAGGCATCCGCACTCGTTGCCACCAGACCGCCACCAATGCCACCATAAATATCGAAGTAACCAATCAAAGAATCAAAGAGGCTAAATTTGCCATCGACGGGAAGCCAATAAAACGTCATTGTGGCCGCCCACACCGGATTGGCATAAGTGGCAGGGGTTGAGAGGTAACCTCGCCTCACCCACTCAAGACTTCTACGCTCAACTTGTTCAATAAAATATTCGCCAGCTATGCCAATGCCTAAAGACTCCAAAGGATAAAACGTAAGTTCTCCTCCGGCACTGAGATGGTGGTAATAAGAATCATTCAGACTGCCCGCGATATGGCCGGATAACTCCAGCCGCATCTTTTTCAACAAACGCTTCTTGGGAACAGCATGAATTCGGTCGAAAACACGCGACCCAAAATCATCAGTACCGGACACCCCATCTGTTTCTGATGCTGAATCCAACACTTCAGCCCGAGCTTCAGACATACCCATGCTGCAGAGGAGAAGCATCGTCATCATTGGCGCAAGCAAGCAGAATCGCATGTTTTTCCAGATCCTCATGGTCGAATCAGTCAAGCTATTCGGGCTGGTTGGAAGTGTCAATTCACGGGATGCCCCGATATGGGTACCAGTGCGAAACTTATTCTGGCATTGGATCTGTAGTTTGCCCGTGGTAGAGCCATTCTTATGAAGAACTCCACGTGTTTCGCTGCTTTAGCCCTCGCGATCGCCATGCTGACGGCGGGGTGCGAAAGTGACGATGTGGGCAAATATTGTAGCCCCACTACCGGCTCTCTGGGCCTTAATCCGATTGGCGGTGAGAATCCCACAGTAGAGGTTGCCAGGATCCATCGAGACGAAAACTGCCTCAGTTTCCAATGCTTAGAACACCTAGGACTGAGCCCACATTGCACACGCAGTTGCAGTTTCAGCGCCAATAACACGGCGTGCACTCAAAACTCGGACTGTCCCAATCAAGGCATTTGTCTTCAGGGCCAATGTAACGACGATGATTGTCCCGCGGGATTTACTTGTGAAGCTCCGATTGATGCCGGTGAGTTTGCCGAAAGTCTGGTCTGTGTTCGCCGCGAAGGTTGCGAATCCAACCTGGATTGCGAAGGTCTGGGCACCATCGATTGCGTGGAACTCGGCTGCTACGATAGCTGCTTGGCCGATGAAAATTGCGATATGCATCAACTGCAATGTGAACCACTCACTGAGCTCAACTGCACTTGCCCCGATAACGCAAGCAGCTGCGAAGACGAAGAGCGTACTTGTAATGGCTCGACCAACCTAGAGGCCGGAACTCTATCAACCCGAAATGTATGTATTGTGAGAGAAATCAATCCATGAAGTGGCTCATTCTCTGGGCAGCGTTGCTATTGGGCTGTCATTCACCAAGCGAGGCGCTCTCGGCCAATCCATCCAAAGTGGAGTTCGAAAAGAGCGATGTCACGTTCCATCTGGCGGACCGAGACCTCAAAGTTCAAGTGGAAGTTGCTCGCACTGGTGCAACCCGACGCCACGGCCTCATGTATCGAAAATCACTTCAGCCTCATCACGGCATGATATTTTTATTCGAGAGCGAAGAGCCTCAATCTTTCTGGATGAAAAATACTTATATCTCGCTGGATATTATGTTTGTGAATCGTGCCGGAACGATTATTGGCATTGTCCACAGCGCAGAGCCCATGACCACAACACCACGCAATGTTCCCGGCGTATCTCAATATGTCATCGAGATGGTCGGTGGATATGCCAAACAATACGGCATTCAAAAAGGTACACAGGTCACGCTGGGTCAAATGGGAAAGCCACTTCCCTAAAGGGCTAAGCCGAAGCTTTGAGTCTAGGTCTTACCATTTCATCAACAAACGCTTCCAAAGCTTGTCGTTCTTTCTCTGAATCAAAAATAAAACGAATGCCCATTCCGGTTTCAGACACTGTCGGGTTTTCGTAAGAATGAGCCGTGTTTCTCCAAGTAACTTCCCCCCGCAATTCCAAGGGCTCATCAAAGCCTGGCAATTCGATGTGAAACAAACAGGAGGTTCCCTGACTTAGCGGGTGAATAGAGCGAATGAACATCCCACCCTTAGAAAAGTTGGTGGTGTAATCAGCCATGAAAGTCTCAAGACGTTGGTACCCAACGCGAAGTTGAATGGGCAGCCGCTCCCCGTCTCTATGTTCACCTTGCTTAACCACCCCTTAGGATAGGGCTGTCTCCAAAACACCGTCAATTCGAATGATGCAATCCAACCTCTCAAAAGATCCTGCACGAGAACGGTGGTAGTCATCTGGCGCACCGTGTTAAATAGCAAACGTGCAGACCACTCAAAAAGTATCTTATTTTCTTATGGTTTTACTGGCGGCAGCGCTTTGCTTCGTGCCGCTCTTTAACATCCTAAGTTATGAGTTCTCTCTGGCCATATCTCTATTGGCATCTGTGACAAGCTTCAGCATCGGACTCAAAAGTGCAAGCGTACACCGCAACCTCAATCAGGCATGGCTTCAAGCTTCCATTCACAGTTACGGACAACTGCTCCTGCCTTTACTTCTCATTTGTCTGAACGCATTTCGGGTACGCAACTGTGATTTTGAAGTCGGCTTTATCTTCTACGTCCTTTTGCCATTGGCCTCAGTCACTTTAAACACTCCACTGGGAGTGCTCGCTCATGCCCTTTTTGCGCCGAGAAAAGCGATGCATCGTATCGCCACAGGTATCGTCTTCTTAGGAGCCCCTTTGGGATCGATTCTATGGGACTTTTACTCTCAGCCCCCTATTTCTGTTTTCAGTCACGTTTGGGGCTACAACCCCGGCACCCTCTACGACGAAGCCATTGCACCCGACGAGCGCCTCTTTGCTTGGCGGTGTCTAACCCTCGTAGGGGCACTTACCGCCGTCGTCTTGATCAACTGCTTTGACCGGCTCAATCTCGAACAAACCAAAAAACTCTTAGTCACAGGGCTATTGGCATTTTGCTTTTACCACTTAGACCAACAAATCGGCTCTCATTATCTTTACCGGGTAGATAGAGATGTATTGGCTGAAAAGCTTTCGGTCATACGTGAAGCTCCAGGTCTTGTTATTCACTTACCAACAGAGATCCATCCCAGTCGAGCAGACGCCATACTTGAAGATCATCGCTTCCACCTTGACCGACTCAAAGCAAAGCTTGAGATGGACGAATTTCAAACCATCCACAGCTACGTCTACACCAACGCCAAAATGAAGGGTTCCCTTTTAGGCGGACGCAACACGATGTTTGCCAAACCTTGGCTAGGTGAGATTCACATTCACGGACTTGAAATACCGCACAGTGTTGTTGCCCATGAGTTGGTTCATGCGGTTGTAGCACCACTGGGGACTTCAATTCTTCAAGTCACAACTCGCTTTGGCATCATACCCAACATGGGCCTGATTGAAGGATTTGCCGAAGCATTCACAACCCCACGAGGAAAATTAGGCTTACATGAATACGCTCGCTCTATGCGAGACTTGAAACTTGCCCCCAAAATGCAAAACCTTATCACTGCAGAGGATTTTTGGCGTCAAGCACCCGCCCGAGCTTACACAATCACCGGCTCATTCGTCCGCTACTTACTCGAACAATATGGACCGGCGCCTCTCAAAAAAGCATACGCCCATGCCGACTTTGAATCTTCCTATGGCAAAAGTCTCGACACCCTCGTGCAAGACTGGAATGCATTTCTGGATACTGTCGATATTCCCCAAAACTCGCACCGCGCAGCGCGAGCAGCATTTCACAGACCGGCAATATTCGAACGACCCTGCGCTCATGTGGTGGCCGATTTACGCAAAGAGCTGAGAACGGCATCGGCTTTGGAAGCCATTACTCTGCACAAGAAGATTTGCGACTTTGAAGGCAACACCCCCAGCGCTCGTTTGGCTTTGGCTTTTGCTTTTAATCGCGCCGGCAAAACAGAAAAATTCTTAGAACTCAGCCAAACTCTTCTCGATGAAAACACACTGCGACCCTACCAAAAAAACAAACTCTATGAGGTTCTCGGCAATAACCACTGGCAATCAGGAAAAATTGAGCTTGCCCTGGAAGCCTTTCAAAAATCACTGGCATTAGGCGTTGACTTGGAGAGCCAACGCGCCCAGTGGGTGAAATTGGACGCAATGAAACGCTCTCCCGAACAAGCCAATCAACTCATGCGTTACCTCTTGGGGAAATTGAAAAAACTAGAAGCCAGAGAGTGGCTAAAGAAGGCTCTCCAAGAGTCTCCAGAAGATGTCACCCTGCGCTACCTTTACGCTCGAAACTTGTTCAATGGTCAAAAATAT
>CAZZDT010000141.1:0-7527 GCA_964652435.1 uncultured Bdellovibrionales bacterium | reverse complement strand
TATCTGCCCATGCTCCAGCCAAGCCGGCCAACTGGTCACCCAAAACGATATAAAGTGAAGCAGCTAAAGCGGCGCCAGAAGACACACCAATAAGGCCAGGGTCAGCCAGAGGATTTCGAAACACTCCCTGCATCAAGGCCCCGGCTATTCCAAGACCACTACCAACCAGTAATCCCAAAAACACCCGAGGCAAACGGATCTGCATCACCACATTTTCTCGCAAGGAATCATCGTATGCTTCAGAAATCCCAAAGCCCAATTGCTTCGTTAGAATATGAATCACTTGGGCTGCTGAGATTTCAACCGCACCCACCCCAACAGCTACAATAACCGTCAAGACAATCAAAACCACCAAGGCCACCATCAAAGCAGGTCCCTGCTTTTCTCGGTTTTCGGCCTTCATGATGTTCGATAATAGGGTAAGAGCAGCCATCAAATTCACTTTTGCGCCGGTGTATCCATTTGCTTTTGCAGGGCCTGAGTAAGCTCTAAAACAGCGTCACCAAGCCGCGGGCCAAATCCGAGCAGTTTCAAATCGTCCATGACAATAACGTTCTTATTTTTTCCAGCCGGTGTCAGTGCAATACCCGGCAAATCAAGAATCTTGTTGTCACCCCCAACGCTTTCCACGCCGCGGGAAAGCATAAGAATTGCATCGGGAGCTGCAGCCACCACTGCTTCAGAGGTCATCGGTTTAAAGCCTTTGATATCACCAAATGCATTTTCAGCGCCGGCAAGCTCAATCATTGCGTGAGCCGAGGTGGTGTGGCCGGAGATATTCAGCATTCTTGCTCCGCGAGCATAAATGAAAAGAACACGAGGCTTTTTCTTAAAGCCTTCGGATATCTTTCTGGCTTCAGCAATCTTCGTTGAAATCGCCTCTACCATTTCGCCGGCCTTTTTATCCTCACCCAAAAGCTTACCGATGTTGCGAATGACGTCTTGCGTTCCTTCAACAGTGTAGTTGTTGGAGAACTCTTCAAACGCAACGCCAGACTTTTTAATTTGTTCCACCGCCATCTTCGGCCCAGCATGGTCGGACGAAATAATGAGACCCGGTTCCAAACTGAGAATGCCTTCAGCCGAAAGCTGACGAACATAACCCACCCGAGCATAATCCTTTACAACCTGCGGGGGATACACACTTGTAGTGTCTACGCCAACGATGTGACCGGCGTGCCCCATGGCAACAATGGCTTCCGTTAGACTACCGCCCAATGAAACAATTCGTCTTTTCTTTTCCGCAGGACTGGCATGGGCCTCGTTCACAACCGCTGAGTCGACAAACTCTAGAGCTGCTTCAACAAATGGATAGGCTTTATCTCCAGGTTCAGCCGTACTCACCACATGTGCAAAGAGGAAGCCCACCAACGACAAAACAACCGGGAACCAATTTCTACTCATGACTTTATTCCTTTAAGTAGGCATCCGCGTTCGCAGCAGAGTGCCCGTCCATTTATTTTCTTTCGCTATGAAGTGAATTCAATTGAAGACATCTTAAAATTAACCTTCGTCGTCCTCAGGAAAATCCCCTGGCTCTTCGAGTTCAGGCTCCACCATCTCATCGGTGCTGGCATCAACCGTGGTCCAACGAATACTTGGATGGCCGGAAGCACCGTCCTGATTGTAGTAGCCGGCAAACTCGAGTTTGAAGAATGCTCCTTCAACGGTTCGCAAAGCGTATACCCGCTCATAGGGCGTTAAAATGTGGGTCGATGAATCGTACTGGTACCACGAAGAGAGTGCCTCTTGAGGCAGAGGGTCTTCATCTTCCTCTGTATCCGCACCATCGCTTAGCCAGTTATCAGCCGGAGCTTCGCTCACATCTTCGAGGGTTACGTCATCCATCGCGCTTACAATCACGCCACCGGTACCGTGGTAACCACCATTCACCTTGACGCGGTAACGCTTAAAAGCAATGTCCCAATCTGCTGAATCAACCGGCGTCTCAGGATACACTTGGGATTGTGTCTCAAAGTCGTAGTATATCCATGTACTATAGTCAGTTGCGTTTGCTACCGTTAGAACAACATTGGCTCCTAAATCGAAATTCACGATATCAGAATCATCAATGTCGCTTGGGTCAGTCGCATCTGACACATCAGAAGCATCGGTTTCATCGGTGGGGTCTGATTCGACGGGAGTGTCACCAGGCTCTTCTATTTCTGGCTCAACAACTCCCTCTGCGGGCGCATCGAGAGTAGCCCAACGAATGCTCGGATTTCCCGATGCACCGTTTTGGTCATAATAACCTGCAAACTCTAACTTAAAGAAAGCCCCCTCTACGGTCCGGATGGCGTAAACACGCTCGATAGGTGTTAATACATGGGTCGTCACATCGTAATCGTACCAGCTCGATAGTGCTTCTTCTGGTAGCTCATCGTCATCGTCTTCAATATCCGCGCGGTCGCTTGCCCAATTCTCAGTGGGTGCTTCAGTAACCTCGGCCAGCGTTACACCATCAAGAGCACTCACGATAACATCGCCGGTTCCGTAATATCCGCCGTTAAGCTTCACACGGTAGCGACGAAACGCCACATCCCAAGCATCGGAGTCCACTGGATTTTCAGGAAAAACCTGAGCCTGAGTTTCAAAATCAAAATACACCCAATCGTTGTTGTCTGTGGCATTGGCCAATGTAAGCGTTACACCATCCTCTTGAGGAAAATTGGTAATCTTTGATTCCGTGGTCTCAGAATCGCTTGCATCAGATGGGTCGGATTGGCCCACTGGGTCGGATGCATCAGAAGCTTCGCTCGGGTCACTCGTATCGACAGCATCCGATGGGTCAGAAGACTCTTCTACTTGTTGCTCGTCAAGTTGGTCTTTTAAACTTCCGGCACAAGCTCCCAGTGAGAGGGCAAAGCAAGTTGCACCCAAGATAAAGATGAAACGGTTCAGCATTATCATTTTAAATCCTCTTAAAATCTTCCATTCACACCGGCAAAGACGGTGCGAGGGCGAACAAGCAAATCATAGGGGTCAAACATATTTGGAATATTCTCAACCCCAGCAAACGCGGTGAACCCAGCACCGAGAGCCTGCGAGACCCGAGCATTCAAGATTGCATAGTTTCCGGCCTGAATAGGCTCGCCTGCTTCATCACGGCGTGATGTTGGACGGCCATCAACAAAAGAACCCTTGAGGGATGCTCTGAAACCATATCGGTATAAATGAAAACGCAGATCTGCGGTGAACCGGTGGAGTGCTCGATCAGGCAATAGATTCCAATCGACATCGCCCGAATCGCTTTCAACCCGTTCTCTTGCGTCTGTGTGGGCGTATCCTAAAGTCACGGTAAAGTACCGCCCCACTCTGCTTTTTAATGAAGCTTCGGCGCTTAGAATTCTACTCTTGCCTACGTTTCGATAGGCAAAGACAGGTCCGGTAGCAGTCCTAGCCAATTCACTGTCACAGGCGGCGGGATATTCTGGGTCGTAAACCTGAGGACACGAAATCGTATCAATCAGATTGTCCAAGAGGCTTCCGTAAACACCAACGGATCCCCAGAGCCATGGTAAAATCTGATACTCCGCGCTGATATCAAGATCCCAAGAGCTTTCGGGCTGAAGTTCGGGGTTGCCCAAAACCTTGTAGCCAACACTAAGGTTCTCAAACAAAAATCCGAGCTCTTTAAAGGCTGGAGCAACAAAGCCCGAGCCCCCAGCGATACGCAGGATGAGTTTGTCTTTAGGCTCGTACCGAAATGCAATTTTCGGAGAAGCGTGAATCCCATATTGCGAATCAAAATCCACACGCAAGGCAGGCACAAAATCGACGGCGCCCGTAAGATCTCTCTCACCAACGATGTTCCAGTTATCTTGAGCGTAGACAGATCCTGTCACACGGTCCAACACCCCCAATTCGAGTCGGCCCGACTCTAACTGATGAAAAGTCACTTCAGACCCAACTGAAAAACGGTGACTCTCACTGGCGTGATAATCAAATTGACTGCGAGTTTCGACAAGTAGCTCAATCGATTCATCGTAACTGTCTTTATCGGTGCTATCGAGCTGGTCAGAGCGGTATTGATGACGAAAGAGGTAAAAATGAGATTCTGTCATCCATGTGTAGACATCATCTTCATATTGCTCATAGCCCAGCCAAAAACTAGCCGACTCATTCACCTGAGTTTGCTCAAATCGCTCAATCACGGGTCCAAAAGGGGTTTCTTTCGGAGGGTTCTCCTGCTTGGCTTCATTATCCACCCGGGCATATTCCCCGCCCAAATGGAGGATATAGCCATCGGCAAATTCCCACTGCGATTTTTTCCCAACGCCGTAATCAGTAAAATCCGGGAAGGTGGTTCCATAACTATCGGGCGTGAAACGAATGGCTCGGCCCTGTCGAAACTTCGCCGTCAAATCTGTCGACCATGTTTCTTGATTCACGCCTAAGCGAGTCGTTAAATCGAGGTTGGCTGGTTTGCTTTTGCTACCCCAGTGGTCCTCTGAACCGGCTCCCCAAGCTCCAGATAAATGAACGTCCGCTTCAAATTCTCGGGCTGCGTTGCGCGTGATAATATTGATCACACCGCCCATGGCCCGCGAACCGTAGAGTGCCGACCCGGCACCTTTTACAATTTCCACTCGCTCAATCTGACTGATGGGGAAACGCTCGAGATCCATATCACCGCCCAGGTCCCCAATCTGCCGGCGGCCATCAACCAGAACCAGAACATATTTAGAATCGAGGCCGCGAATCTTCACGGAACCACCTCGATAAGAGTAATTGATTTCAATGCCAGGATAATGCTGAAGAAGTTCGGCTAAAGTTTCTGCTCCCGAATCTTCGATGGCCATCGCATCGATGACGGTAGAACGAACCGCACTCTTCGACTGCAGCTCTTCGAGGCGACTGCCTGTGACTAAGATGACTTCGTCTTCTTCTTGGGCTTGCGCTTCCGCCTCCGATTCAGTTGCATCGGAGGAGTCATCCGAAGCAATTGCTTCGTCACTCTTAGAGGATTCTTCTTGGCCTGTTTCGGAGATTTCTGCTGCAGGGTCCGACCCGGATTCGTCCGCCAAGGCAAAGCTGGAGGGCAAGACAATCAAAACCAAAAAAATGGAAAAAAGCTGATGTTTGCTACAACTGAACTGCACGATTTCTCATTCCTCTGAAAACAAAGCCTTCCATCCTTAAGACCCGCTTCCAGTCACGCCCAGTAACCGCCCCAAACAGCACACTGGCTTCAAACCCACCCTTTGGCCGGTCGTCCTATACATAAGACAGAGCCTCTATTGGTGATAATGAGAATAGTTCTCAACGTCAAGCAGATTCAGCAGCCAACCGAAATTCCCATAAGAAACTAGAAAGGTTATATTTTTTGTAGAAACAGGAATCCGGACTGAGTGTATTTCCGCGTTCGTGGGCTAATTTTTGAGCCCTAGATCCTAGAATTATGATTCCGCCGGAGAATCATTCAGTGAACAATCAATTCTAAATCAGATTCACTTGTTAGTTCGCCCGATTGTTGCCATGGTTGAACCACCCAGTCCCCAACCCAATCTAAGGATGTACCATGCGATTTTTGTCTCAAGCGCAACTTGGAATATTTCTCTTAACCACCGTGCTGGTATTTGGGACTGGGTGCGGGGAACAATCCCCTCTTCCGGAAACCCAAAGCCAAGAGACTGACGCAAGTTCCCCCACCGATGAAACAGACCCGGCGGACACAAATCAAGACGACCCGACCGAGCCCGTAGATGAAACGGACCCAGCGGATCCATCAGACGAATCAGGACTTTTTACCCTGACCTTTCAGGTCAATATGGGAAGTTCTTATTCCGGAGGTGCGACCGTTGGAAACAGCGTTCAAGGCTGGAACACTGCAGGGATGGTTCAGCTCACCGATCCTGATGGAGATGGACTCTACATCGGCACGATGGAACTCGAACCGGGTACCACCATGGAGTACAAATTCATCAAAGGTTACGACGGCAGTGGCAGTTGGGAAGAGGTGCCCGTGGAATGCGGACTGCAAACGGGTATCTATGTCAACCGCGTCATTACCATGCCCAACAGCGACACCATCTTACCGGTGGTTGCATTCAGTAGCTGCGAAGCCAGTGTCAACGAGCCAACAGATGGAGTTTGTACCAGCGCGCCAGGACGCTCTACTCCCATCACAGTATCGGGTCGACAGGTTTTGGTTGGTTCTACGCCTCTCCACATGAAGGGCGTCGCCTGGGCTCCGATTCCCCTTGGACAAGGGCCCGGCAATTTCTTCGCCAGCGCCGTGGAAGCAGATGCAGAGCTTATGCAAAATGCCGGCATCAATGTGGTGCGTACCTATGGACCGATTCTAGATGAAACCGTACTCGATGAACTTTGGAGCCATGGTATCTATGTGCTCATGACCGTCTACTACGGATACTCAGAGACCGTAGAGTCCACGGTCGAAACGGTTTGCGCCATCAAGGACCACCCGGCAGTTTTGGGATGGGTTGTTGGCAACGAATGGAACTACACCAATCTTGCGCAGGATATCTCGTTTTCTCAAGCAGTTGAGAAAGTAGCCGAACTCATCGATGCCATTAAACTCAACGACCCAAGCCGCCCCGCCTCCACAGTCTACGGAGCACTGCCGCCAGCGGATGTCATGGCAAGTTTAAGCAATGTAGATTTGTGGGGAATCAATCATTACCCTGGCGTTGCCTTTGGCAACTTCTTTAATGAATGGGCTGCCCTCACAGACAAACCGTTTTACTTTGGTGAGTACGGCGCGGATGCTTACAACGGCAATATTGATGCCGTGGATGAATCTTCCCAAGCCAATATTCTCGCTGGGCTCACTCAAGAGATCTACAGCAACGCATCCGTGAACAACTCTGGTGTTTGCTCGGGTGGGATGGTCTTCGAGTTCAATGATGAGTGGTGGAAATACAACGGCGGAAGCCCTTGGGAGCACAACACCGAGCCTTCTTGGCAAAACTATGGCTACCCAGACCCAGATATGCACGAAGAATGGTGGGGATTGGTGGATATCGATCGCGTGCCGCGACTGGCCTACGAAACCTATCGCGATATGGTCCCGCCGCAGTAAGTCTACTGATGTTCGGGCCAAGAAGACCGAACCAGTGCCCGCGTATGCTCATGCTTTGCATCGTGCACAAGGCTTGCGGGGGTGCCTTCATCAACCAACTCCCCCTGGTAGAGCACGCCTATTCGATGACAATAATGCGCAACCAACGGTAAGTCATGGGACACCAAGATAGCAGCAACGTTGGACGAGCGGCAGACCGAGAAAATCATATCGAGAATTTGACGTTGAACCACAACATCCAAAGCCGTGGTTGGCTCATCCAATAAAAGCAATCGCGGTTTTAAAAGCATCGACATGGCTAAACAAACCCGCTGCAGCATACCTCCAGAAAGCTCATGCGGATAAGCATTCACAACATCCTTATCTAGGTCCACACGCTCTAACCATGTGCCGATTTGCTCTAGAGCTGTGTCTCCGCCTTGCCCATGACGCTCCATCACATCAAGCATTTGTCCGCCGATACGGGTGACCGGATTCATAGC
>CAZZDT010000140.1:0-7546 GCA_964652435.1 uncultured Bdellovibrionales bacterium | reverse complement strand
TCGATGGAAAGCACCCCACCCTGGATATAAACACCGCCTCCCTGGAGAAGGGCTTCGTTTGAAATGAAGGAGACGTCCACCAAACGAACTCGACTGTCTTTGGCGTAAAGACCGCCTCCGAAGGATTCTCTCTCTGAACCTACCGCACCACCACTTTGAACCGTTAACCCATCCAGACGAATCTCGCCGCCATCTTGAGCATCGGCAAAAAGCACATGATAGGCCCGGCTTCCATCCTCTAGTAGCCCAGAAAGCGTTGTTGTATTTTGCGACACATTGCGCTGAGATACCGTGGATTCATTTCCCGTGAATCCTCCATAAATGGTCAAGCCAGAAACCAAGACAAAAGAATCTTCGGGCTCTGTACCCGGTGCATAAATACCGGCCTTCATCCAAATCTCGGCCGTTGAACAAGCCTGGGAAACCAGTGCTTGCGACAACCACTCTATGGCGTCTCGAAACTGAGCGGCGGTCTCCCAAGAGACACCGTCTCCTGAACCATCGGGCTGAACATGAAGCTGGCACGTTACGGACGCCGGCTCATCCACTGAAGCTGGCTCAGAAGAATCACTGGCATCTGAGTTGTCCGTTGGGTCACTGACTTCACTGGGATCTACAACCTCGGTGGGATCGTCCACGCTGCTTTGATCACCGATCACCACAGTACTCCCCAGTTCAGAACACCCCCAAAGCGCGAGCGAGCCAATCAGAAGAAGGATGTGATTTCCCTTTGAGAACATAGACATAAGGTAACTGAATTAAAAAAAAGCACAACCATCAAAAATAAAATGAAGCCAAGTCGAGGCTGCGGGAACTTAAGTGCGTCCCCAGAAGCTCGAAAGGTTTGCCGCATGCTCCCCCTGTCTCGCCGTTCGTTTCTCAAAACACTTGGCGCTGCCACGTTACTCTCCCCATTTATGGGCGCCCGTGCTTGGGCCGATGAAGCTGTCCCGCTTCGTCTTGTGGTTTTCTTCAGTCCCAATGGAACCATCCACCAGCACTGGCGCCCGTCCGGCACCGAGAACAATTTCCAGTTTCCCGCGGGAAGCATCCTTGAACCCCTGACCAGCATCCAAGATGACGTTATCGTTTTAGATGGTATCAACTTCGTGACCGCAACCAATCATGAAGGCGGAATGGGCGCCATGCTCACGGGCGGTGGTGCAAGCGGTGAAACGCAAGGTCAAAGTCTCGACCAATACATTGCTACACAATTGGCCGCTCCCACCCGATTTTCATCGTTAGAACTGGGGGTTCAAACCAGCAACTGGGGCGGCAGCACCCAAACCCGAATGTCCTACTCGGGCGCAGGCAGTTTTGTTACACCCGATGACCGACCAGCAAATGTATACGAGCGTCTTTTCGGTGACGTCAGCCAAGATGCTCAGGCCCTGGAAAAATTGAGAGCTCGACGCTTAAGCGTCCTAGACCTTGTGCGAAGCGAAACCGCTGCATTGAAACCGCGCTTGGGAATGCGAGAAAAAATCAAACTGGACGAACACCTCGAGTCCATTCGCCGCTTGGAACTCAGCTTCCAAGAGAATCAAGCTGAAGGATGTTCCGCGCCTCTTCAGTCAAGCATCTCTAGCCCAACCAGCAACGCCAGCTTCCCTCTGGTTGGTCAGGCTCAAACCGATCTACTGGTCACATCCTTAGCCTGCGACATGACCCGGGTTGCATCTCTACAATATTCACACACCGTCAGCCCAACGGTTTTCACTTGGCTTGGTATTCAGGAAGGCCATCACGCCCTCTCTCATTGTGATGACGCAAACACAGCGGGCGTTGCCAACTTCGTCCAAACCGAAAGATGGTTTGCTGAACAGTTCGTTTATCTCATTGAGTCTTTGCGTGAGCGAAGTGACCCACTCGGCCCTGGAAGCTTACTCGACAACACCGTGGTGCTTTGGGCTAAAGAAATGGGCGATAGCCGTCTACATGACTGCAACTCCGTTCCTTTTGTTTTGGCGGGAGGCTCTGCCAGTCCCTTTCGCTTAGGCCGCTACCTCCAAATGGGTGGACTGGCTCATAACCACCTACTGGTCTCCATCTGTGAAGCTTTCGGTCTTAACAACCAAACCTTCGGGGACCCTTCCACCGGCAGTGGCTCAATCAGCGAACTTTATTAAAGAGGAATACGTTCATGCTCAAACCATTGAAACGGCTCATTGCAGCTGCGTTGCTCGTCATCATCGCTGGCTGCTCATCGGATGAAACTTCTTCTGAGCAACCACCAAGTTCAGAGCCTGCGGATACCATAGAGATTGATGAATCCTGGGAGCCAGAATGCGCCGAAGATCTCATTCACTTCCAAGAAAAACTCTGGGAACCGATGTTGAGTTTTCAATGTATTTCTTGCCACACAGCTGGAAGCATTGCCGATCACACCCGTATGGTCCTCATGGATGGCCATGTTCAGCACAACTTTGAAACCCTTAGAGCAATGGCTCTCATTGACGAGGAAGGTGGTCCTAAGCTTCTCTTGCACCCCAGTGGACAAGGTGAAAACGCCCATACGGGTGGTGATCTGATTGAGCCCGGAAGCGGTCACTATGAAGCCATGCAGTATTGGATTGAGCGAGCTCGAGACGAAGTGCCCTGCGTAGAATCAGATACAACTGAACCTGCATCAGAAACCATGCAACCAGGCCCTAGACTGCTAAGACGGCTTAGCCATGTCGAATATCAAAATACCGTTGCAACAATTTTTCCCTACGCAGCGGAACTTGAACTGAATTTCGCTCCCGACAATGTTGTGGAAGATTTTTCCAATAATGCTGATGCACTGATTGTTTTCCCACTCCTTGGAGATCAATACCGAGAGACGGCTGAAACCCTGGGACAGGTTTTCGCCCAAAACCTTGCACACCATCTCGATTGCAATCCGGACGAAGCCGGCGCTGCTGCATGTGTTTCAGAACTACTTGGTGGTTTCGCCACTCAAATATTTCGACGCCCACTCAGCGCCGAAGAGGCTCAACGCTATTTTGATATCTGGTTCTCTATTGCCACCGAAGATGGTTATCTTACGGGAATCCAGTGGATGATGACGGCCATGCTGCAGTCACCTCACTTTTTGTACCGAAGTGAAGTGGGCCGTTGGCAAGATACGGGTTACTACGCCCTGACTGCCTATGAGATAGCAACCGAACTCGCTTACAACCTAACGGGGAATCCACCGGACGACGCACTCTATGCCGCAGCATCCAGCGGTGCGCTCCTTACCGAAGAAACCATTTTGGAACATGCAAATCGACTGATGCAAACCCATGCAGGGTCCCATCAATTTTGGGTATTTATGCAAACCTGGCTCGGGCTTGAGCAATTAGAGCAAGTCACCAGAAGTCCTGAGGTCTATCCGGAACTGACCCCGAGTATCCGAGAGTCCATGCTTGGCCAAACCCAACGGCTTACTCGCGAGGCATTCAATGGCGGATTGCTGCAAGAACTCTTTGATAACCCGAATACTTATCTCAACGAAGAGCTGGCCCGTTTTTACGGTATTGAAATGGACACAACTGACATGGATTCAGGTGGCTACGCTCGTGTTTCTCAAAACGAGAAATACAGAGGTGGATTACTGACAGAAGGCTCATTTTTAGCAACCTACGCCAAAGCCAATTCTTCCTCCCCAATCCATCGCGGGATCTTGGTTCGCGAAAAGTTATTTTGTCAGCACCTTCCACCACCTCCGGCCAACTTGGATACTTCACCGCCGGAGATGGACTTAAGCAAAAGCACCCGTGAGCGTTATATCGAACATGCGCAAAATCCGGCCTGCAACGGCTGTCACAACCTCATTGACCCCATCGGATTTGCCTTTGAGCACTTCGATGGCATCGGGCGGTACCGTGAACTCGATGGCATTCATAGCATCGATGACCAAGGCGAAATTCTTCACTCGGCTCACACCAACGGCTTGGTTGATGGCGCCCTAGGCCTCTCTCAGGCTCTGGCTCAAAGCGAAGATGTTCAAGATTGTTTTACCCAGCAATGGCTTCGCTACACATACGGTTTACATGATGAGGCATTACTGGACACCACTCAGAGCATCTTGTCCCAGGACTTTATTGAAGAAGGCGGTCATCTCCAGAATGGACTCTTGGCTATGGTGCGGACCCCTCACTTTAGATTACGGGCCGAAGACCCAGACCTAGCCGGCACAGTCCTACCTGAACCGGCCACCCACTGGACGCCTGAATCTCTTTTGGGCGAGCGTGACGAACCCGTTATTCAACCCGGAAACAACCCATCAACACCAGCTGGTCTCAACGTTGAAATATCGGAAGCATCTCGTTGGAACACGGGAGCTTGTTTTGATGTCACGGTGGCGAATAACAGCGAAGCTGAACTCACCTGGCAGATAGAAATTCCTCTAGAAGGAACACTGGAAAACCTTTGGAGTGCGCAAGTCAGCGAGAATGGCGTCAACTATCTCTTGGTTCACGGGTTAAGCTGGAATGAAACCCTAGCTCCATCATCCAGCACGACCTTCGGCTATTGCGTAAGCTTTTGAACGGCAATTACCACGTTTCGTTGTGGTCTACCGCACTGGCTTCGAAGTTCAAATAAAACCACCATCCCATAGAACCATCGGGACCTTCATCACGGGCATCGATCACCGAGCAGCCACTGGCACTGCCCGGTAAAATATTATCAACCGGCTGACCACCAACCACTGGTAAATCGTCGGGCAAGGTAATCTCAGAAGCCCTCTGCTCTGACATAAATCCCCGAATCAAACCGCCCACCATAGCCACATCTCCATTGGCTACGGAATACTGCGCCGACACCTGAGAAGACTCCATCTCAAAGAGAATACCACCGATATTAAGGGTCAGATCGACACCATCCGACGCAAAGCAATCGGGCTCTACTGAGGCAACCGCTGGAGAATAATTCGACGTGGTTCCATCCACTGGCTCCAGACAATAATCTGAGCTGCCACTGGCATTGTTGGCAAAGGTTGTTTCTTGAAGTGGATCATCTTCCTCCACTCGGCAAACCGTAGAGTTCATGGGACTGCTGCAGCGACCATCCCCGATACGCACCCATCCGGTCGCATCTGGAGTTGGGTCAACTTCGTTCATAAACATCAAAAGACTTAGATCAAGATCCCCATCGTTGTCTTCATCCAGAGTGATACTGTCGCGAATCATATCGTTTACGGATGGTGCCAAGCCCATGGGTGCCCCCTCGTCCGTAAGGTCAATACAACCCACAAAAGGAGCATCTACATGAATATGTGGGTCTCGAAGAATCAAAGTGGATACTCGGTACATTTGAATCGCCGAATCTGTTGGCTCACTTGGGTCCGAAGGGTCGCTGGCGTCCGAAGCATCGCTGGCGTCCGAAGCATCGCTGGCATCCGAAGCGTCGCTGGCGTCCGAAGCATCGCTGGCATCCGAAGCATCGCTGGCATCCGTTGGATTACCAGAGTCCGGCGTTGCCGAAGAACCATCTTCTGGAATCCATTCCGTATCCGATGGTTCATTACCATTGCCCATTGAATTTCCCGGATCAGGCATATCCCCAATGGTCGTGGCTCCCTCACCACAACCAGCCAAAGCAAGAGCGCAAACCGCGATCACAACGACACACGTGGAATTCAACTTCATTGACTTTATCATCCGTTCCCCCTGATTTCTGGATGCTTGCCTGCGTATCGAAAATTGTAGCGCTCTTATCCTCGCCGTGCCAGCAAGGTTAATGGGAAACCCCAAGCCAAAAAAAATCCCCGGTACCTACGCGTAGATACCGAGGATAGTATTCTTCATTTTCTTTCGGGATCAGCCCATTTGGCCACCGAAACGACTCTTAAGTGGATTCACCAGGGTTTCCACCAAACCTCCAGCAACTGCACCTGCGCCGCTCACCACATCACGCACAGCTTTAAAGCTTTGCATCTCGTGAGTTTTGCCAGTCAGAAGATTCGAAAGCTCTTTGATGACGAACATACCAAGCAAGACAGCTCCAATACCCCAGCCCACTGGACCGGCTGATGCCATCAGTGCCATACCCGCAATGGGTTGAGCTAGGCGAGCAACGCCACCAGCGGCTTGCACCAATCCACCACCGACTGTCTTCAACGCTCCAACAAGACCACCTTGGTTTTCACCCTGTAAGACCAAAGCTTTGCCTTTGTCGGCCGCCATGTCGCCAATTTTACGAGGCGCGTCCAAGAGCGCCGCCGTCCCTGCAAACGGAAGAGTGACCAATCCGCGGACGATATTGGAGAGACCTTCAGCAAATCGGAATTTAGCCAGAGCCTTTAAACCCGCCCAAATGCCTGTTTTACCGGTCACAGCCTCCACAAGTTGAGCCCCACCATTGAGCGGCTTGCTCTTTTCCACGTCTTGAGTGGTTGCCGGAACGACCGCATCTGTTGATGTTGCTACGTCAACGGTTGAAGTCCCACTGGTCACCGGGGCCATCTCGGAAGATGCAACGGCCAATGTTGGATTCGTGTCGGGGGTAGGACTTAATGGCACCACGGTCAAAGCAGGAACAGAGACTTCACTTGAGCCAGTTTCAACTGCCAAAGCTGCTGCCGCAGATGAGACGGCGCTCTCACTCAGGGAACGACTAAGGTTGTCCATTTCGCGGGGTGCCACACTTGGGATAAGTGAGGAATGAAGTCCCGGGTCGCTCTTGGAACGCCCAAGTAGCGTGGGTCGCACACCGGATGAAGATGGTTCGAAGGAATCGGTTGGTGCAGGAAAATTCGAGACTCCGCTTTTGACAACCGGCTGCTTCGCAGGTTCCGCGGGGCTCTGGCACTTGTTCTCCCAAAAAGAAACCATATCGGCAACGGAACGTCGCTCTGGGTTTTGGGGAAGATTGATTTGGGGAGGAAGTGCCTTCGTCATTATTATTATCTCCAATGCTCGGTGCTTTCGTTAGATGCAGCACACGTAATGTTCTGCATTCTTTTTCGGCATTTCTGAGGCAAAGTTGCTCGATTTTTACATCGAAACGATCCGATTTGTTCATGACACAACGGGTCAAAAAACAAACCGAACGGATGACCTAACGCGGCAAAATATAAAATCCTGATTTGATCTGAGTATCCGGCTTCTGCACCGGCTTGCTCTCTTTCGACTTAGGCAACGGAGCCAATTGCAAGGCTGGATGCTCACCACTTCGCTCTAGAGGCATATGGCTGATTTTCTTAGTATTTTTTCTCATCAAAACAGTCCCCATTCTGTGGCGCCGATTGCGCCTCCAAGATCTATTATCGGCGGGACCTAGTCTGGTGTTGCGTCTATTTTTCCTAAAAATATCAAGAGGATATTTGGGCACAGGGGCACTCCTTCATCGTTTGTGTGCCCCCCAAGCACGCGCTATCATTTCATAGACGACGAAAGACCCTCAAATCTTCAAGGGTCAGATGCACCAAATGGAGGAAAACCATGAGTGACATTGCAGATCGCGTGAAAAGCCGAATGGAAATGGAAGACACCGACGAAGCATTCGGTGGCTTGAAAAGCGCATATCTAGAAGTCTTCCTAAGCAACGCCGCCCAAATCGGCAAAGTCATGGACCT
>CAZZDT010000139.1:0-7572 GCA_964652435.1 uncultured Bdellovibrionales bacterium | reverse complement strand
ACCTATTTCGCGGACGCGCTGGTGGAAGCGGCGCATGGTTGTAAGCTTCCTCAATATTATATCCGTCGCATGGTAGACTCGTTTCGCAACGCCTATGAGAAAAAAGAGGGAAAGAAATTAGAAGTATGTTCCTCTAAAATGACGAATGACTACCCCCATTTGGCCATGCACTTGGGCCAGTCGTATGATGAATGCTCGCTCGATAATAATGGTTGCGATGAGGGCAAACACTGCAGTGCCTTTCCTGGAGGCAACCGCTGTCTCGAATCACCGCGCGAAGAGGACATGGATAAAGTAACGCCCATCGGGCAGCCGTGTACGACCTCGCGAGCTTGCACACCGGGCAGCTCTTGTTTTGCCCAGTTGGGCAATGCGCCAACATGCGCGCGTTCTTGCACCGATGATACCGGCTGCGACGTCGGTGAGGTTTGCTCGTTGTCACCAGAGCGATCCGGCTTTTGTCAGGCAACATGTACAGAGGAAGAGGCAAAGACAGGGGCATGCGTATCGGATGGAAAGCGTCTTCTAAAGTTGCAAACCACAGCTGAGCAACTTGCAACGCTGGTTCCGAAGAAGGCTGGCCCAGTGGTTACGGTGGCCGAGTTGAATGCTGCGTTAGCTGCTTCGAAGTCCGCAACCTGCGGCAACGGAAAGATTGAGTACCCTGAAACCTGTGACAGCGGGGCGAACAACGGAATCACCAATTATGGCGGGTGGTGCTCCAAAGACTGCCAGATGGCTGAGTGTGGTGACAGTGTGCTCGACCCTGGTGAGCAATGCGAGTGCGACGTTTCTTGGTTGGATAAGTTTCTGTCAAATGAGCGTCTGCAGCTGACATATCGAACACCGATGAATTGTCCGCCACGCTATGCGGTCACCGATGGCAGTGAGAAGGCGATGTCTTTTGGTTGTCATCAATGCCGTTTGATGCACAACAAGAGTGGTCGTGATGACCGGACCAATGAGCATTTTCTGCCTGAGAAGGATTTCGGAGCTGAATTTAAAAAGCCAGGTGGTGGGGTAACTCAAACGGAGCAAGCTGAGAATACCGCTGAAGCAAATATCCCGGTTGCTGTTCCTCCGGCACTTGAAGCAGGGCAGCCCGCGGCAGCCCCAAAAGGTGACGCACCCGCTGCGGCTCCAGCTAAGTAAGCTCGGTCGCCAAGGGTAACAATTATTTCGTCATCATCTTTTGCCGGCAGGTATCCACGTCGGCCAGAGACTTTGCTTCGAGAACACAGTCGACACCACCTGCGGGTCTAAAACTTTGATTGCATTGGTCGATCATGCTTTTGCGATTGTTGGCCTCCGCCATGGCTTCTCGCTCAGCCCTTGAAATGGAAGGGTCTTTTCCGGAGATGGTGAGAATGTGGTCCACGGCTTTTTCGCAATCGGTTTTGGATTCGCAGCCTACAAGTCCCATGGTAAAGAAAACGGCGGCCAGAATTGCGCAATATCTCATCTCTGTCTCCTCGTAGGAATGTTCCAGCAAAGAGTTTCAACGGGATTCTGGGGGATGTCAAACCGCGAGGAGTTTACTCGGCAATATCAATGGGCGCATCATCGCGGCGGCTTAGGATATTGGTGAGGGTTTCCATGATGAGGCTACCGTCGGGATTGGTTAACACATCGGGATTTCGATGGTCTTGATTTCGGCCCGGTTCTTCGAACCAAGTGGCGCGCACCGCTTCCTGAGCTTTAAGGAGCTCTTCCTCGGTATCGGTGAAATTGTATTCAAGGTTCTCAAAGGGAGAAAACCGCTTCATGCTGCGATGGGTGATAAAGCGGACAGCGTAATAGGGGTCATCCAATAATTCGGCCAGGATAGGAGCTTGCCAGTCGTCCCCTGAGGCCTGAATGGCCGGTTCCCAGCCCATGGCCCATGCCGCCAGCGCGCGCTGCGCTGCATCGCCTTGAAGAAGCAGCACAACATTGAGGGCGGCCTCGTCTAGGTCGGGGTGAATCACCGGCGTGGGATGTCCATACCATTCGGTCAGCTTGTCGGCAGCCCACTGCAATTTCTTGTCAATGTGGCAGTTGTTGCAGACATTGTTCCGGCCGGTGTTGAGCGTCTCTTGGGCCTTAGGAACATTGATTTGGTGACTCAGTACAGATTTATAAAGGCCATAGGTCGTCGGCGGCATATGGCAGTTGTAGCAAAGGCTGCCGCTGGAATCGGCTTTGTGATTTGTATGCTCGGTTAGGGTGGCTCTCATATCTTCGTGGCATTGAAAGCATGCTTCGTTGGTGCGCATCCCTGGCTTCAATTGGTCATCCGCCCATTCGTCCAAGCCTCGCTCCTCACGGGTTTGTTGAGAGGCATGCATGGAGTGACATGACATGCAGGTGAACGGCTTCTCTGTTTCAGCTTCGTCGTAGCAGGGCGACTTCAGCAGCATGTTGTATTCGCGACCAACCACCCGAACCATGCCATCGGGCCAAAAACTTCCTGAGGTAAATCCTGGTAAGTCTTTGACGATGTAGTTTTCAATGGCCCGAAGTTTGGGATCGGGATGGGGCAACTGAAACACAAGCTCTGTGTCTTCTAGGTCATCTCCAGGCCGGTAAGGGTCACCGCCTCCGTGTTTCCATTGAATCTGTTGTTTACCCGTTTGAAAAGAACGAAGGCTGTGGCACTGACCGCAGACTTGAGAGGATTTGCGTGGGTTGAGTGTTTCGGGGTTTTTGACGATGCCCACCTCGCCATTGCTAAAGTGTTCGGCGTAACGATTCAGCGGATTCATCATGTTATTCACATGTTCACGGGCCTCACCGTGACAAGCCTCGCAGGCAATCCCAAACTCAGCCATGCGGGCGTCCGAGTGGCCCTTGGTCCTATGAATCTTGGGCTGCCCGTCTGTTACGTGGCAGGGGATACAGGCTTCTTCCCACCGCGCCGAGCCCATTGTTCCCGGATTGCTGTCACGGGTGGGTGGGGTGATAAACGTAGCCAATCGCGGCACCCATTCTTCTGTCTCTTTCACGTAGACCAAATCAAAGTGCAGCAATCCACGGCCAGCCTTTTTGTCGTTGTACCAGTAGACCTGCATGTGGTGAGAGCCAGTGAGCATCACCATCTGATTGCGAACCCGGGGATATTTTCCGTTCACTTTGGGTTTCTTCCAGTCGGGACTGTCCGCCCAGAAGGTGTCGCCATCCCGGGTGAGTCGATACTCTTCGCCGTAAGCTTCAACGGTCACATTGTCGAAATTGCCGATGACGTTTTCCGGGGTTGCCGGTTGCGTCATGGTGCGGTGGTAAGAGCGGTGCCAACTGTCGTATTGGTCCGGGTGACAGGAACGACAACTGTTGCTGCCGGTATAATTGTTTTTCGGATTCTCAACGGGTCTGAAGTCTATCTCTTCTTCGGTGAGCGGGTAATCCCATTGATCATCCACATAACAGGCAACGCCCGTTGATAAGCTTGCTACAACCACGATGGCCAGTACGCGGAATGCGAGCTTTTGGAAGAGAGCCAAGACGATGGGAGCCATGCCCAAGGTGAGCACCACGGTTATGAGCCCGATGTCTAACGTCATAGCGTCCCCACGATGAACGACGAATCCAATACGATTCGTTAATCTGTCGTTTCTGTTTTCCCCGATTTGGCTGCGATTAGAGCCACGCTAACCAGCAGACAAAGAGCGCCAATAGGCACAAGTATAACACCTGGTCCCGGATCGCCGCCCTTAATTCCCCACCCAGCAATGAAAAAACCGCCGGGCATAATGATGGTAGCGGCTCGTAACAACGAGGAGGGTAGCTTGGACCAATCACCGGGCAGTTGCTTGAGTGTAAGTGCGAAGGCGATATTGATCAGGGCAAAAAAAGCACCATGTGCGTGCGCCAGTCTCCACATAAACCGGCGGCTCTCATTGGATACGTCGAGGTAGAATCCAATCTTAAAACCATGCAGGGCTTCTAAGAAAATGCCCATAGCGAGAAAGATAAACAAAGCCCACCAGCCAAAACGAAGGTGGCGCCGTGTGTAGTTAACCGACGATGCTGCCATAAGAGCCCCCTGACACAATAAGTGAATGCGTTTTTCCGTGCTAAGTCAAATGGATAGATAGCCGGCTGCAGACAACTTTTTGTAGGTAGGACGGGTGCCTTAAGGCGGGAAAGCAGCTTAATCGATGTCTGTTAAAGAGCCTAGGGAGTAAGTTGGAATAGCTAAGGGGCTTTGCTTTGCATCTTCGCCCGGCAGGCGTTGATTTGTTCCAGTGTGGTAGAGGCGAATACACACTGAATGCCTTCTTGTGGACGTGCGGCTTGGTAGCACTGGTCGAGGAAAATCGAGCGCGTCTTCACGGTCAGTAGGCCCTTCTTTTGTTCAAGAGCTACTGAGGAGTCACCACTTACAACCATCATGATGTGATCAACGGCTTTTTCACAATCCGTTTTCATGGAGCAACCCGCCAACGGGATCATCGCCAAGGCCGCCAGCAATCCAATCAGTTTCGTCATCGTGATTTATCCGTTCTTGAGTAACTTAGACCAGAGTGGACGTGATGCCCACATACCGAAAAACATGGCCGCTGGTCCGCGTTTGTTTTTACTCCATAGGAACTTAAACTGTGCTTGCATAAAGGGTGCGCTCAGAAATGAGTCGGCCACGCCAATGGACTCCTTAGCATTTACCTCTTTGAGCTTATTCAATTCGGCTGGGTCCCGGTACTTGCGAACCGCACCATCGGCAATCCATTGCTCGGCCATTTGCTGGGCCGCCTCCAGCAATTGCTCGTGGGGAACGACTTCTTGAACCATGCCGGCTGCCTTGGCCTCCGCTGCGGTAGGTTTCCAACCTTCTTCACCCAGCATGCGTTCCGCATTTTTTGCACCCATCAGGGTTTCAAAGTGGACGCTGGAGCAACCTTCCGGGCAAACGCCCAAGGCGGCGAATGGTGTCGAGAACGTGGCCTTTTCCGATGCGATGATGGCATCTGCTAGCGTTGCCGATGTGACAGCGGCTCCAATGGCCGGTCCGTTCGCGGCAATTAGAAATGGCTTGGGAAAATCAAGGAAAGCTTCAAACCATGCCTGGTTGTTCATGACAATCATGTCATGAAGTTCCTGGGGATGGCCCAGTTTCATGGACCCGCCAAGGTTTACGCCCGCGCAGTAGTAGGGGTCGGCTCCGGTGAGAATGAGGGCTTTGGTTTCGTCATCTTTGGCCAATTCTTTAAAAGTTGCCTTGAGCTCGTCCATGAGGTCGAGGCTCCATCCGTTGAGACGTTTGGGCCGGTTCATGGTGAGGGTTGTGACGCCGTTAAGTTTGGATAGGATGACCTGTCCGCTGGCTGAAGTGGTTGTCTGACTCATAATTCATCACTCCCGGATTGCTTCCCTGGTTAACGCATCACGCCATATCGAGCGGCCCACAACTGCGCAAGGGGCTGAGGGCACCTACGGTTCTGCGTCGTCCTTGGGGACGTTCCCAGTGATCTTGTAGTAGGTGGCAAAGGCCACGTGGAGAGCAAATAAGGTCATGAAAGCAAACGTGAAGAGTTTGATGGCTAAGGACGGAGTTGTAATGGCTGGGTTCGGGCCCATCCAGAGATTACCCAATATACCGATCAGGCTGCAGACCATGGTGGTAATCATGCACGACTTACATCGTCCGAGTTTGGCTTTGATGATGTTCTTATTGCAGTTACCGCAGCGCATACCCGTAGATGGCGCAACTAAGACCAGGGGTCAATACACCTAAGAAGGCCCATTTTATTTCAATTCTTATTTTGAGACAGCGCGTCATTTTCATTGCATGTACTTTTTTTTTGATCATGGTTCCTGAATTTTTCACGGTCTAATGTCGGTAAATTTTTATTTGCACGGAAGATGGTTCGATATTCGGGACCAATTACCCAACTATCTACTGCAGCGTACATTGTCGCACATTAGAGCACACTAAGTGTTTGTAAAATATAGGGATTTCGTTCTTGAGAGATGTGATCTGGTGTATTACCGTATGGCCCAGGGTACGCAACGCACCTGTCTTCATTCCGCCGATTTTGCCCAATTGAAGTGGTTTTGCAGACATCCGGCACTGAAACCGTCTTGCTAGCCTCCCCAGGCACAGCCGGTTTCTTTGGGGGTAATCGATGCTTAGTTCTTTGGTCTTGTCGCTCTTGTTCGCGTCTACGTCGACTTATTATCACAGCACAACCGGTCAGGTTGAGATGGTCGCTGCGAAGGATGTTGTGGTCCTTCGCGCACTCGACTCAAGCTCATTGACGGGCATTGAAGCTTTGATGACGGAAGCGTCAGCACAAAAAGTATTACGCTCAGACTTTATTGTGGAGCGGGCGAAGGTATCCGCAGAATGGGTGCAGGACCGACTACAAAAAGAGGGCATGGTACAATTGGCGGCATACCGTCGACCCGGATTCGATGACCTCTATATCTCCGATGGCAAAATCAATGCGGGCTTTCATCCCAACCGGTCTTTGGCCTGGGTTCAAAATGCAGTCTTATCCGCCGGTGGACTTTCAGTGAAAGTCACGCATGCTCATTTGGGCTGGTACAGCATTGAGACCGCTACCGCTGACGGTGTTTTCGATGTTGCCAACCGTTTGGTGGAGTCTGGCGATGCGCGGTTTGCCCATCCCGATTTCATTTACAAGAAAACCCGTATGTTTAATCCCAATGATGAGCTTGATGGATATCAGTGGCACCTCGACCAAATTGATATGTCATCGGCCTGGAATACGGCTCAAGGTAACTCTGGTATTCGTATTGCCATTATTGATTCCGGTGTTGATATGGACCATCCGGACTTGGATGGTAAGCTGGTGGACCCCTACGATGCGCTCGATCAGGATTACAATCCAAACCCAAATAGCAACGATGCCCATGGCACTGCTTGTGCGGGCCTTGCTGCAGCTGAGACCAACAACGGTGAGGGAGTTGCTGGTATTTGTCCTGAATGCTCCATTATCCCCATTCGCATTATGGGAGAGCAAGGCTGGGGCAGATATGGCGCCGATGTAGATGCTTTTGTTTGGGCTGTTGATAAGGGTGCGCATATCTTGTCTAACAGTTGGGGCGCCGGACAGGCGGCGGAAGTTCAGCCGAATATGGAAGAGGCTATTCAATATGCGGCCCAAAACGGTCGTGGTGGACTGGGCTCCATTGTAATGTTCGCTTCGGGCAACGAGTACCGTGAAAATTATAGTTTTGAACTTGCAAGTCATCCATTGGTTCTTGGGGTGGGCGCGACGGGGAGCAATGGTGCGAAGGAAGATTACTCCAACTACGGTTGGGACCTCGACTTTGTTTCGCCGGCGGGCTCCGTGACCACGGACATCAGAGGGTACAATGGCTACGCCAATGGGGATTACAGCTACAGCTTTGGTGGCACCAGTGCCGCTTGTCCAGTGGCGGCGGGTGTGGCCGGTCTCGTTTTGGGAGTGAACCCAGGCTTGAGCCGAGCTGAGGTTTTTCAGGTTCTTATCGACTCTGCGGACAAGGTTGGCAACGTACAGTATCAGGACGGCTTTAGCCCCTATTATGGTCACGGGCGCATCAATGCCAGCACTGCAGTGGACCTTGCGGCTGGTACAGAACCGTGTG
>CAZZDT010000138.1:0-7580 GCA_964652435.1 uncultured Bdellovibrionales bacterium | reverse complement strand
GGCCGTTATCCAGTCATCGTGTTCGTTCACGGCACCGCTGGTTTTCGTCATCAATCACTTAGTTTCATGACCCATTGGGCCAGCCACGGCTTTGTGGTTGCTGCGCTAGACCATCCAGGGCTTAAGCTGGGCGACCTTCTGGCCTTTCAAATGAGCCAAAACCTTGGCAGCGACGTAGCCCGCCTGGTGGAAGCCCTCGACAATCCAACGGGTGATCTCGCCTTCCTAGCCGGCGCCATTGATATGTCTCGCTTGGGTGCATCTGGCCACAGCGCCGGCGGCGGTACCATCCGCTCCTGGGGCAGCCGAGCCCAAGTGCTTATTCCGATGGCATCGGGCGGCACCGACGCCGGAGAGTCACTCAAATCATCTTTGATTCTGGGCGGGATGGATGATGGCGTGGCCCAGTACTCAGGTACCAAGCGCGGCTACGAGCAAACCATTGGCAACAAACGATTGGTAGGGCTCGCCAACGCTGGCCACTTGGCATTCAGCGACCTCTGCATGGTGGGCCGTGAAAACGGTGGGCTGGTACAGATTGCTCAAGAAGCCGGCGTGAGCAACGCCAACTTCGCAAGCTTCCTCTGGGATGGTTGCGACCCAGATCAATTGCCAGCCGAGACGGGTATTGAAATCGTCAAATACGCCAGTACCCCAGTTCTTCAGGAAACCCTGCAGTGCCGAGGCACCAAAACAGCTCTTTTGCCTGAATTGCCAACGATGTTCCCCGACGTGGGCGAGTACCTCGAAGCCATTCAGTAAGAACCATTTGGGGCCTTGCTTCCCGGCAAGAGCCCCCTCTTCCCTCCTTAAGCGCCTCCATAAGCAGGTAAATACCCAAAAATTGTACAAAACCTGTACATATTTGCCGATTTATCGACTCTTGAGTTGATTTTTATAGCCAATAGAGGGCTCAAAGCGTAAGACAGCTTGTAACTATTTAGCTTCCAGAGGTCCTCCCCAATCAGACATCTGGAGCCCAACCTCCTTGTTCGCGGTTGCCCCCGACACAGGTACCAGGAGCCTAAAATGACCAAGCCGACGCTTATCGCCATCGCCTCTATTCTTCTTCTTACTGCTTGCGGCCGAGTTGAACCAACTTCTCTAGAAGTTCAAGACTCCTCAGTAAACATTGACAAAAGCCAAGCTTCATTTGAGCCAGCAACCCAAGAGGAACTTTGCGAAGCCGCCAGCTTGCACATGCAAAACTGCTTTCAGATGGACGCCCCAATCAATGGCATCAACAAATCTTGCGACCCAGAAATGGCCCAATGGATCACCGAAGCAAGCTGTGAAGAACTACAGGGCGTAACCCCCATGCACGGCTGGTATGGATTCTTTGACTGGTTCGAACAAACCGCCTGCAACCTGGGCTGGCCCTACTACTGCAAGCCTGAGGGCTGTACCCAAGAAGAGCCTCTGCAGGAATGTTCTGACTACCGAGGCTTCAACGATTGCCAAATCTGCGAGATGTACAGCTGCCTTGAAGCCAAAAATGGGCTCAACTGCGGCGACCGAGGCTACTTCCGTGGCTACGGCCAGAAATACTGCGCTCGCTTCTCCGCTATCACCGGCGAGTTCATGAGTGACGCTGGCCGCGAATGGCTGGCAAACGTTCGCACGTGTCTTCTCGACGAGGTGGAAAACCTGCTGGAAAAAACCACTTCCTGCGGCGATATCCGTCAGGGCGCATTCGACTCTCACCCAGGCTGCTATGTGGAATCAGGCCTTTGCTCCTTACCGCCATCGGACTGGGCCCAGATCGTTGCCACCATTTCTCCCTGGGATAACGACCTCAAGCAGGTGATTTTATCCGGGGCCGGCTGTCTTCGGGAATGGATGAACCTTTAATAATTTCAAACACTTAAAATAGTAAAAGGTGGACTTATCCCACAATGATCACGCATTGCGCACATTTACCTACTCTGGGGTAGTTTTTTGGCCGGGCAGTGCCCTACTTGTTGCGTAGATACCTCCAGAAGGAAATGAAGATGAAATCGCTTAAAATATTATCCAGTGCCATCGCATTGGCCATGACCACACTCCTCGCCACCCCGGTCCTTGCCGAAAACCCCGAGCCCATTCGGGCTCTCTATCTCACAGACTACAGTGGGTTCTGGCACAACTACTCCAAGCAGGCCAAAGCTCTGAAAAGTGGGCTCAGCCAATACGCCAACCTGGACATTACCATCGTTGGTAAGAAGCAAGGCGACACCCTCGACACATTCAAGACCGAAAACTTCTCAAACGGCTACGACGTGGTGGTTTACAACTTCTGTCTTCCACAGAACAACGACTACGACATGATTCACAACATGATTTCGCAGACCCGTGACAACGGTATCCCTGCGGTGGTCCTGCACTGCACCATGCATAGCTTTCGCAGTACCTCCGACAGCCTCGGCTGGTGGGACCGCATGCGCAACCGTTGGGCAAGGTGGAGCTGGCAAGTGGCGAACATTGGTGAAGAGTTCCCGAACTGGTGGGCATTCACGGGTGTAGACACGCTCAAGCACGACTGGCAGCGTTCGTTTGTGGCAACGCAATTTGCCGACCATCCTATTACTGCCCTTTTACCCCAGGAAATCGATACGCCTCGAGATGAACTCTATCAGATCATCGCCACCACCGGTGATATCACTCCGCTCTACACAGCTTACAGCCGCCAAACCCGCAACGAAGAAGTTGTAGCCTGGGTTCGCGAAGACAATGGCACCAAGGTATTCGGTACCACTTTAGGACACGACCACAACACGCAGAATTTGGGCTCTTACCTTAACCTCGTGGCCAACGGCATTCTTTGGGTCACAGACCACCTCGACAACACCGGTGCTCCTGAAGAAGGTTACGAAGGCAATGAGCTCTTCGATAACTACCAAACAACCGTAACTTGCAACGCATCCCAAATCATCGAAGCCCGTAACATCGAAGAAGTTCAAGAAGCGGTACAGCTTGCCATTGACCTCGATAAGTCCTTGAAAGTGGTTTCACTCAATACCTCTAACAGCAACAGTGGCTTCATCTGCCCAGAACATGGCGGCATCTTGCTCAATGTTTGGCAAATGAACCAAGTGTTGGCGGTAGATGAAGATACCATGCGCGTAACCGTCGAGCCCGGTATTCGTTCCACCGAACTCTCAGAAATTCTTCATGGTTATGACCTAGCCATCCGTGCCATGCCCGATTACACCGGTGTGAGCATTGCAGGCGGTATCGCAACTGCAGCCCACCACTCTTCCCTAAACGTCACTTCCAGCATGGCCGACATGGTTGTAGGCATGAAGATTGTGGATGGTGAAGGTAACCTGCGCGTATTTGGTGAAGATGAAGTCGCCGCCGTGGCAACCCACCTTGGTATGCTGGGTGTTGTGGTCGAAATCACGCTCCAAGCGGAACCACAGTTTAAGCTTTCTTACGGACACGAAAAAGGATCTGACGACGGCCTTGAATACTACCTCGAAGAAAAGGTTCGTGAACACGACTATGCTCGGGTTATGTGGTTTGCCGGTAACGACCGCTACGTACTCGATTACTATGACCGCGTTGACAACGATACGCCCGGCGTATCCAAGCACAACCTCTGGGAATCCAGCGCCGGTGCCTTTCGTATCGCTGGAGATATTCCCTACCGCGTCCTGAACAGTGCCCCGCTTCGTGCCCAATGTGACAGCGCCTTGCTTCGCTCTATGTTCTGGTTTGCACCCATTTCATCGAAAAACTCTGCTTGGGGCACCACCGTTGGCTGGTCTCACGACATGCTTGGTTCATACTGCCAGCCAGGCACATGTCCTTGGGATGTTGACAACGTGAAGAGCCGAACCATGGAAGCAGCATTCCCACTCTCGGATCTAAGCGCTTGGATGACCGATGTGCGCGGAATCATCGATGCCAACCGCGCTTGTTTTCCGGTTCTCGGTTTGTACCTCCGCTTTTCAAAAGCTTCGGACCGCTGGGCAGCCTTTAACTACGGCGAAGACATGGTTGCTTTCGAAATCCACATTCCAAAAATTGCCGACGAAGACGCCATGGAGCGTTCGGCCGCGGTCTACGATGAAATCGTTCAGATGACCATTCGTAAGTACAATGGCCGGCCACACTGGGGTAAAAACTCAAGTGCCTACTTTGTAGGACTGGATTCCGACAACTACCCTATGTGGGACGAGTTTCTTGAACTCAAAGAAGACATGGATCCAAACGGACTCTTCAACAACAAGATCTGGCGTCAAATGAACCGCGATGCAGAGATTGTGAACTACCCTGGCTGCGTCCTTGCCCGTGACTGCATCTGTCAAACCGACAGCGACTGCGGCCAACGTAAAGCATGCGTCGAAGGTGGATTTTACGAAGAAGCCCGCGTCTGCCGATAACTCCTGCAATTTCAGCAACCTAATCAAACGCTAGGCAATTCAGCGATGACAAGGTATAGAGGTCCCGAAAGGACTTGCTATGCAACTGAAATCGCTGAATATCCTAGCTCTTGGCCTTGCCGTTATCCTGAGCGCTTGCGGCGGTGATTCAACCACCGGCATCCCTCTGAGCCCCGAAAACGGCCAAGCCATTCTTGATGCCGCCACCTGTGATGAAGAAAAGCCATCCACCTGTGCCGGAGCCGAGCAACCCGTTTTTTCCCTCGAAGACTTTCAGCCGGCCAGCCCCTACTTTGGGGAGTCCTACGGCCTTGAACGCTTCCAAGGTAAAGTCACCTTCGTTTCTCTGTGGGCCGCGTGGTGCAGCTACTGCCGCACTCAGGCCGAGTACATGGAAACCATTCATGAAGAACTCAAAGGGCTGGGTGTAGACATCAACGTGGTGGCCATCAATGTTACCACTGGGGTCGATAGCCAATCACTGCTGGCCGACTCATGCAGCTTCCCACTCATTCAAGACACCGACGAAATAGGCGCATGGAACCTCATGAATGGCAATAAAGACGATATGTTTGTCTACGATGCCGAAGGAAAACTGCTGGTATATCTCCCAGCCGCCAGTGCTGTAGCCACCAACCTTTCCACGGATCAAGGCTACGCCAATGTCCGCGACTTGCTCTACGTGGTAGCGCCGCCCCCAGCGGCTGCTGAGAACGCTGAATAAGCTAGAGTTCAAAAGAGATGTCCCTCTTCCAACGTCAAATCATGACCCGCGGCTATGAGCCCGACTGCACGGCGACCATTCCCGCGGGAAAAATATTGAATTACCTGGAACAACTGCGCTGGGAATTCATTCGAGACCCAGAATCAGGGCTTCAAGAACACTTGGCGTCTGGACACTTCCCGGTGCTGCGTGCGCAACGCATTGAAATGGTCCAGCGTGTGGGAATGGATACCCCGCTGAATCTTTTTGCCCGTGTTCTCAAAGTGGGACGAAACATTGTCAGCATTGAGCATCATGTCATCGATGCCAACACCAACACATTGGTAGCCCACGCTATTGTGGACGGTATCTTCCTCGGCCCCAATCGGCGCCCCGTTCGTATCCCCGATGGATTTCGAGAACTTGGAAAATACCACCAAACCCTCAGCGCCCCCAAACACACCATTGCTTCGGCGCATCAGCCGCCTTTAGGTGGGACACTCATTCATACAAATCCTGAACGAACGTCATTCGCACCTATGGGACTCGATGAATTCTACCATCCAGAAGCGGCCATCGAAGCGCCCTTTGAGTGGAGTCTTCAGGTGCGCCCCAGTCAGATTGACATCTTCTCGCATGTAAATGCTGCCACCTACGTGGATATGTTTACGGACGCTCTCTACGAAGCCAGTCAAAGCGGTCAGCCCGAGTTTAAAGATTTTGAGCAGGCCTCTATTCGCAGACTTGCGATTCAGTACCAGCAAGAAGCAACGGTGCATCAAAAACTGGTGGCCCGTATATGGCCCACGGCAACACAAGAGTTTGGTTGCGAACTTTATCGACCGCAGGATGGCATGACACTGTGCTTGGCCAAACTGCACATGCATTGCCCGCGCCAGGAAACCACCGAAGTGCTCACCCCAGAGCTGACAACCGCAAACACAGCTGGCCAAACCAGTGATTCAAAGAGTGTCTAGTCTTATTTGTTTTTCTCGTGCTTAAAGAGAAAATCTAAAACCAAATCCGCAAAGCGGTTGTTGAAATCTGGGATATGGGACCCACCCGTAATGGTCCAAAGCTCGGTGGTCATGTTGTTGTTGCAACTGTTGCTTGAAACCACTTCGGTTTCATTCCCCATCAAGCCTCCTTCAATGGCAATCGCTTCCATCGGCTTGGCTGATGCACAGGCATTGAGTTCACGCCAACGTGAGGTGGTTTCCTCCGCTCCGGGATAACGCGCTTCGCCCTCATATAAAATCGTCTCATCCTCAGTGCCATGAACCTGCAGCATCGCCACCGGCTCACTGTTTTGACATCGCTGCGGATCCGTAAATGTAGCGCCAGCAAGGCTCATGATTCCTGTGATAACATCGGCGTGGTCACAGGCCATGCGATGGGACATAAAGCCGCCGTTGGAGTGCCCGGTCATATAAACTTTACCTGCATTGATATTGAACCGGCTCTTGGCCTCATCAATCAAGTGGAGCAGATACCCGGCATCGTCTGGATCCTCATTGAAGAAATCACAACAATACTCTGTGCCGTTCCAAAACTGCTGCCCCAATGGATTGGCGGTGCCATCAGGAACTACCAAAATAAACCCACGCTGATTCACCCGCCTGCTAAAACCAAGATAGGAGTCTTGCAGTTGCCCCGTGGCTGTAAAGCCATGTAGCAAAAAGACCAGCGGCCATTCTTCGGCGGCCGTATAATTGTTGGGCACATAAACCTTAGCCGGTCTTTCCCAGTCTTGCCCCAAATCACTGGTATCCAAAGGCGGCTCTACCCACTCGGTGTCGCCCTGCTCTTCGACCACGCTTTCTTCTTGATTCAATTCGTCGCCTGCTTCACCACAACCGGTAAGCATGAGACCCATAGACAGAACACCCGCCCAGAACGGGCCGGCGCTACCACGCAATACTTTCATTTTTTTCCCCATGTAGCTGTGTGGTGCAATGGGCTGCACCCTCCCACGGGCAGGAAGCTAACAAGTTAGGCCGCCCGGTCAAGGGACAGAATCTCTTATCAACGCATTAAGAATTTGGGGTTTTCAGAACTCAATATCTACTCAACATCTTACCGCACAAACGTAAGGATGCTGAGACACCATCAACCAATGAAATGGAGCAATGGGTTAAATCAACTGACGAAGCTTCTCTTCAATCACCTCGAACACACGCTCAATTAAGAAAATACGCATCTGAGGTTGGGGTTTCGAGAATCTAAAGGCTGTGAGTCCATCTTCTTCATTGGCCCACTCACACATCGCCCGAAGGTTCACCGTAATGCTGGTGGCTTCATCTTTCCCAAAGTGCTTATTCAAAGAGAGTGTGATTTTATAGACTTCACCATTTTTGAGATCTGACTGGTAAGGCACGCTCACCCCGCCGCAGCAAAAAGTGGTTGTCTTAGCTTCAGCGGCCGCTTCGTCGGTCCAAATCACAACCGAGCACCGATAAGGAATACGAACAAACTCACGCTCTTGAACAAACTGCCCACTCAAGGGCTCG
>CAZZDT010000137.1:0-7584 GCA_964652435.1 uncultured Bdellovibrionales bacterium | reverse complement strand
GTCGGCGATACTCAGTGTCGCGTTTTGAATCACTTCTATAGGAGACCGGGTTTGGCCCTCATCAAGCAGAGGGCAAACCAAATCTGAAATACCTTGGTAGTGAACTGTACCTGTCATTAATCAAGGCCAGGCACGTTAACGCCGCGCTCTTTTGCTACATCTTTAGCAAGTTCGTAGCCGGCATCAACATGGCGAATGACACCCATTCCTGGGTCTCCTTGGAGAACCCGTTTGAGCCGCTTTTCTGCTTCTGGCGTGCCGTCAGCAACAATGACCATTCCCGCATGCAGAGAGTAGCCAATCCCCACGCCACCACCGTGGTGAAAGCTTACCCAGCTGGCTCCATTCACAGCATTTAACATTGCGTTTAGAATAGGCCAGTCTGCCACGGCGTCAGAGCCGTCTTTCATACCTTCAGTCTCACGGTTCGGGCTGGCAACAGAGCCACAATCCAGGTGGTCACGACCGATGACGATTGGCCCTTTGACCTCACCTTTGCGGACGAGCTCATTGAACGCCAATCCAACCTTTTCGCGCTCGCCGTACCCTAACCAACAAATCCGTGAGGGAAGTCCCTGGTACTGAATACGTTCCTGAGCCATATCGATCCATCGATGAAGTTCGGGCTTGTCGATGAGTTCTTTAACGCATTCATCGGTGCGCTTGATATCTTCTGGATCTCCAGAAAGTGCAACCCAACGAAAGGGTCCCATACCTTCGCAAAAGAGTGGACGGATATAAGCTGGAACAAATCCTTCAAATGCAAAGGCATCTTCGAACCCGCCCAGTTGTGCTTGAGCACGAAGATTGTTGCCGTAGTCAAACACGTGACTTCCGCGCTTTTTCATGTCCACCATAGCCCGGCAGTGAGCGGCCATGGATGCTTGAGATTTTTTCACGTACGCTTTGGGATCAGATTCACGGAGAGCATCAGCCTCTTTAAGCGTCATACCGTGAGGCACATAACCACCAAGTGGATCGTGCGCCGATGTTTGATCCGTGACGAGGTCAAAGTCGTAACCACGCTTGACTATCTCTGGAAAGACTTCAGCAGCGTTGGCGCAGAGAGCAACGGAAACTGCTTCACCTTTGGCTTTGGCTTCGTCGATGCGCTGGAGCGCGAGGTCAAGGTTATCGGCTACTTCGTCCAGATAACGGGTTTCGAGGCGTCGTTGGATGCGGTGAGGGTCAATATCGATGGCGAGCATACATGCTCCGGCCATGGTAGCGGCCAGAGGCTGTGCACCACCCATGCCGCCGAGCCCGCCCGTTAGGATCGATTTTCCGCTTAAATTTGCATCGCCGTAGTGTGTTTTACCCGCGGCGCAGAAAGTCTCGTAGGTTCCTTGGAGAATTCCTTGAGTGCCAATGTAGATCCAGCTGCCAGCTGTCATTTGGCCGTACATCATCAGGCCTTTTTTCTCGAGTTCAAGAAAATGATCCCAATTGGCCCATTCACCGACCAAGTTGCTGTTGGCGATTAAAACCCGTGGCGCATCAGGGTGGCTTTTCATGATGGCGACAGGCTTACCGGATTGCACCAGTAGGGTTTCATCATCCTCTAAGGATTCGAGACTTTTCACAATATTATCAAAGGCTTCCCAGTTTCGTGCTGCTTTGCCAGTGCCTCCATAAACCACAAGATCTTCCGGTCGCTCGGCAACTTCAGGGTCTAAGTTATTCATCAGCATGCGCAGAGCCGCCTCTTGAACCCAGCCTTTACAGCTCTTTTCTGAACCTCGTGGTGCGCGAATGACACGTGACATTGTATTCTCCTCAGTCTGCAAGCTTTACGGCAAAGCCCGTTGAATGCCTTTTAACCCTTTTTCTCGGGGTTTCAAGGCCGGCATATAACGCGAGAGATGACTAAAGAAAACACTACAAAGATGACGCGACGCGCCAGTATGTCGAACCGATATTGGCACTTTGTTGCTGGTAGTGTATCTCCTCTTTCAAACGATTCAGGAAAAGTGGAGGAACCTATGGGTTTTCGTAGTTTAAGTTGGATGATCGCGTTGGCTGCATTGATGGTTGTGGGCTGTAATGAGCCTCGATTTATGGGCCGTACCATGGGTTCTTGGATCGTGGATTTAGGCAGTGATGATGATTACTCGCGCCGAGCTGCTTGTGAAGCAATTGCGACAGCGGGTCCTGCGGGCGCTCCCGCGGTGCCAGCAATGGCAAAGCTGCTTGATGATGTGAATGACGGTGTTCAGACTTGGGCCGTTAAAGGTTTGGTTGCGGTAGGACCCGCAGCGATTCCTGAGTTGGAAAGAGTGCTTGCGGAAGAGCAAGTACCAAACGTGCGCTTGTACGCTGCCAGCGCATTGGTGCAGATCGATTCGAGTCATGCGATTGGCCGTGATGCCTTGTATGCAGCCTATACTGGTACTGGTAACGCGAAGATTGCGCGCGATGCGGGCCACATTATCGTGAAGCAAAACGGTGCATTGGTAGACTTGCTCTTGCGGGGTCTCAATGACAACTACGAACCTATTCGTGTTGAGTCGGCACGATTGCTGGGCAAAATCGGAACTCCCGCAGCGATTGCGGTTGAGCCTATGATTAAGCTGATTCAGGACGACAAGCAGCCATCTCAACTGCGACGCAACTTGGTTGCTTCTTTGGCGGCGGTTGCCACCAAAGAAAAAGCAGCGCCTGTTTTCCAAGCGCTTGTAGATAACGAAGAAGGCGACGGCAATGTTACATCTATGGCGGGTGATATGTTGCGCTATATCGGGGAACGTAAAGCCGTAAGTGGTTATGAGGTAGATCCCAACAGTCCAGAAGCACAAGCCGCGGCTCTCGAAGCTGAAGCCAATGCTCTCGATGCAGCAGCTGATAAAAAATAAATCTAAAGCGAGATAACTGTGAATAATCGAATAGTGTTGATGGGCGTCGTTTTTCTGGGCGCTTTGCTCACAGCTGCGCCAGCATTGGCGATAGTGAATGTGTTGCCTACTGGCCAAGGTGAAGATGGCTTTTCCGGTAAACTTTCAACATCTGTTACGTGGCGCACAGGTAACACCGACCTTCTGCAGTTGGCTGCCAGCACCAATGCCGCCTACCATCGTGATAAGCATGGTTTACTTTTTAAGGCGCAGGTGACTTACGGCTCAAAGTCGTCGGATGTTTATATTGCCCGAACTTTTGAACATCTCCGCTATCGATATGCGGTCCTTGATTGGTTAACCGCTGAGACATTGCTTCAGCACCAATACGATATGTTTAAAAAATTGAAATTTCGTGCGTTGGTGGGTGCGGGAATGGCGGCCAGCTGGCAACCCAATCAGGATTTGAGTTTGGTCTTGGGTTCCACCTATCTTCTGGAGAGAGAAGTTGAGGGTGAAGATGTAGAGATCACACTCTCTGGCTTTTCTGATTTTGACCACCGATGGTCTAATTATGTGCAATTGGGTTGGAACCTCACTGAGAACATCGGTTTAAAATCGACTACTTTCTTACAACCTAAATTTAATGACTTTGGTGATCTACGAATTCATTCGGAGAATGGATTAACGGTCAAAGCAAACGATGTTTTCGCGATTACTGTATCCTTTACGGCAACCTATGACAGTGACCCTTACAGCGATGCGGATACAGATGTTGAATCGTTGGATACCAACTTAAAAACATCACTGGATTTTAGTTTTTAGGTTCTGATTTCACCTGGTTTTTCCGAGAGCGTTCACTGGTTATTGACCCTTCCTGGACTTTGGGTACTCTAACCATCATGACCACAGCACTTGAGACCCTTTTCGCCCGTGAAACCCCGCTGAAGATTCTTGTAGTCGGGGATGTAATGATTGACGGATATCTCGAAGGAGACGTGGGGAGAACTTCGCCCGAAGCTCCAGTTCCAGTTGTTTTGTCGAAAACAACTCGCCAAGTTGCGGGAGGTGCAGCGAACGTGGCGAACAATCTTAGAGCGTTGGGCTCTGAGGTCATCGTGGCTGGTTTGGTGGGCGCAGATCAAGAAGCGGAGCGCCTGCGTGAACTCTTGAATGATTCGAACATTCAGCATCGCTTAGTGGAAGCTCCGGATCGAGAAACCACTTACAAATTACGGGTTGTGTCCCAGAACCAACATATGTTGCGAATTGACCGGGAAACCAAGCTTCCCGTGTCTGCATCGACCTCGGATGCCTTGTGGAATGCAATTGAACCTTGTTTAGACAACATTGATGGGATTGTAGTCTCGGACTACGCCAAGGGCGTTGTGGGGCCTGCGCTTATGAAGCGTTTGATTGAAGAGGCAAACCGTCGCAAGGTTAAGGTTTGTGTCGATCCTAAGGGGCGAGATTACAATCGCTATGCGGGTGTCTTCATGGTGACTCCGAATCGTCGTGAAGTTGGCGAAGCCACCGCTCAATCGGTTGATACACCGGATGACCTTCAACAAGCGGTTCTTCAGTTATTGGATACGACCCAGAGTGCGGTGGTTTTAGCAACCTGTGGCGCCGATGGGCTCTTGATTTACGAAAAGGGCAAGGACCCCGTGCGCTTACCGGCTCAAGCATCAGAGGTTTTTGATGTGACGGGAGCCGGAGACACTGTGATTTCAGTGGCTGCTATGGGCATTTTTGCAGGGCTTTCGATCTTGGAAGCATCCGAGTTAGCGAATCTTGCGGCCGGCATTGCTGTTGGGAAATTCGGAACGGTTGTCGTTTTGCCAGAGGAGATTCGAACGCGCGTGGCTCAAGCTGGCACCGATGAGTATGCTAAAATTTTGTCTCGCGAAGCTGCGGCTGCGGCCTGCAAAAGATATCGAGATCTTGGTAAACGTGTTGTGTTTACCAACGGCTGTTTTGATCTATTGCACGCAGGGCATGTGCACTATTTACAGCAAGCGCGAAGCCAGGGGGACCTCCTGGTGCTTGGGCTGAATACCGATGATTCGGTACGACGCCTCAAGGGGGCTAAACGACCCATTGTTCCGGAGCTTGAACGGGCCGCAGTATTGAGCGCCTTAGAATGTATCAACCATGTCGTGTTATTCGGTGAGGATACGCCTAAAGAGTTAATCGAGCTACTTGAGCCAGATGTCTTGGTTAAGGGGGGAGACTGGGCGGCTGAGAATGTGGTTGGGCGCGATTTCGTCGAGTCACGGGGTGGAAAACTGGTCTTGATTGATACTTTGGAGGGGCGTTCGAGTACGAACATCGTTAATACTATCTTGGCCCGCGAGGCTCTTGATTCCAATGGTGCATAAAGGCGTGGGCTTTGACACTTAATTGCACCTTATAACCCTTCACAAAAGTGTCACAATCGTCCTATGGGTGCTCTCAGCATGAATGAGCCGTTGAATGGCTGGGGATTGAATCAAAATAATACAATGGAAGCGCACTAGACTTCATGAGATTTTCTCGATGATGATTTAGGTCAACCAGGCTTCAGCCCCAGGACGGCTTAGTCATGGGAAGCACATAAGGAACGACAATGAAGAAGGCAACGGGATTCATATTTTTGATATTCATCGGGCTCTTGGGTTTGGCTTGCTCAAACCAGGCTGAGCAGTCTGGAGTTGATGCGTCCGTCTTGTCTTTTAGTGCTTTAAATTTAAATGACGTAACTTCCATCATCATCGATGGGAAATACCCTGTCGAAATTGAGCGTCGACAAGATACTTGGTTTCTCAAAAACGGTCGGCGAGCTGATTCGAATACGGTTCAAAAAGTCTTCGATGGTATCCGAAAAATAGACACCTCGATCGTCGTCTCAGAACAAGAAAAAGATTTTTCCCAGTTTAATGTCGATGCTTCTCGAGGTACCCACGTTGTGCTTCGTACAGGCCAAAAAACGGTTGTAGATTTTGTGATTGGAAGTGGTGGAGCAGGGGGAGCAAATATTCGCAGCAACGCGAAAGTGTTTTCGATGAAGGGTGTTTTTCCTGGGACTTTCTCACGTCCATTGGGAGCATGGGTTGAGCGCCGTATGATTCGCGCCGAACTCAGTGATATTGAAAAAGTTGAAATTCAAGCCAATGGGCAAGAGCCCATCGTCTTGGTTTCGTCACAGGAAGATAATCCTCATTGGTCACTAAGTGACCTTGCGGTGTTACCGAAGGGATTTCGTTTCGACCACATTACTGCCAGAAGTGTCGTGAGAACTGCGATTGGTTTAAGGGCTCGGGAGTTTGTGGAGAAGCGCCCTGACGATGCACAGATATTTGCAGGGGCAGATCGTGTTGTGGTTCATTTCAGGAATTCAGCTCAAGAATCGCAAACGATTTTATTGGGCGAGGCTGTTTCGGAGAAGCTGGTTTACGCAAAGCTTTTGCCCAGTGATGAAACTTTTATTCTGTCGGCCCACTCGGCTCAGCTCTTGCGCCGCAAGCTGCTTGATTACCGCGATTTACGGGTCATGCGTTTTGAGCCATCCAATGTTGTACAGCTTCAAGTTAAACAAGAGGGTTCAGAATTCACAGTGCAGCGAGGACCGGGGGGGTGGAATTTAAAGTCTGCAAGGCCTGCACCGCCCTCCGGATTTGAGCTTTCTGGAGCAGCGGTGGAAGGCTTATTAGAGAGCATTCAAGAGTTGCGGGCAGCTGGGCTGGCTGAGACACCTCGTGCTGAATTTGGTAAAGTAAGTAAGACTTCAGAGTTGACCCTCCAGGACGGTTCTAAACTGAAACTTGAATTTGGTAGGACCTTTCAGTTTGGCTCGGAAGAAGCGGTGTATCTGCGGGGTAATCGCGATGATTCCACATACTACTTACCTCGAGCTTCGGTGATGCCTGTGGCAAGTGAGTTTTCGAGTATTGCAGTCCAGCGAAAAGAAGCCGGCCCGCCTGCTGGAAAAATGGATATGTCTGCATTGAAGAATCTTCCGCCAGAGGTCAGAGAGCAGCTGATGCGCCAAATTCAGGGAGAAAAGCGCAAACAAGAGATGCTGAAAGCATTTAAAGAGCAAAGTTCCGTTCGAGAAACGAAGTAAGACCGATGAGTTAAGTATTCTATTGGCCGGTGAGTTGACACAGGACCAATTATCCGTATGAAGTCTCCTAAGCATTGAAAATATTAGGAGATACAGTTTATGTTGAAAGATTATCTATTTACTTCTGAATCTGTGAGTGAAGGTCACCCAGATAAGGTTGCCGATCAGATTTCTGATGCTATTCTCGATGAAATTTTACGTCAGGACCCTAAGGCGAGGGTAGCCTGTGAGACGATGGTGACGACCGGAACAGCAGTTATTGCCGGTGAGATTACTACAAGTTGTTATGCGGATATGCCAACGATTGTTCGCGATACCATCAAAGAGATTGGTTACAACTCCAGCGACATGGGGTTTGACTGGGAAACCTGCGCTGTTCTCACCACCATCGACAAGCAGTCTGCCGACATTGCGATGGGTGTAGATGATGACAAGCACGAGCAAGGTGCCGGTGACCAAGGAATGATGTTTGGTTATGCTTGCAATGAAACCGATGTTTTGATGCCTGCTCCGATTACTTACGCCCACCGTTTGACTCGTAAGCTATCCGAGCTTCGCAAGAATGGAACGCTGGATTTTCTCCGACCTGATAGTAAAAGTCAGGTGACCTTCGAGTACAAAGATGGCAAGCCCACAAAAGTTACGAAC
>CAZZDT010000136.1:0-7585 GCA_964652435.1 uncultured Bdellovibrionales bacterium | reverse complement strand
TGGGGCCAGTGCGTGGGACATCACGTATCAGGGCAACTATATTTATGTTGCCAACGGCAGTGCCGGTCTAACCGTTGTCGAGATGAACGCCGGTGGCACTGGCGGAAGTATCGTCAGAGAGGTTGCTTTGACAGTACCTGAAACCGCATCCCTTGACCCATTTGCGACGGCGGTGGATGTGAAGGACGACCTCTTGGTTGTTGCAGCCGGGTCCACCATGGAAGTCTTCGACATCACCAACCCTGCGGATCCCGCAAGCGTTGCCGTATTCGAAACAACATGGTCCAAGGACATCAGCATCCATACCCGAACGGTTGGAGGAGAAACCCAACGAAGAATCTATATGGCAGATAACTGGGCTGGCCTGCGGGTTTATAACGCAACTGATCTAGCTACAGTCGAAGAGATTGGCGTTCTTTATCTACCGGATAACTCCGCAGCATCAGGCATTGTGGTTCCAGATGAAGGCAACCACGCTTATATCTCCACCATGGACCACTTCTTTACAGTCCAGCTTGGATTCTAGAAAGATCGATTCGGGTAAGCCCTGCGTCACTCAACACATAGAGCGCACCGCTTAATGGACCTAAGGCCATGGCTTCAGGCTTGCGCCCAACCTGAATCGTTTTCCTGATCTCTTTACCATCAAAAAGGTAAACACGAGCTCTGAGATAATCCGCTAAAGCAACCCACCCCTCTGCGATGGGTAAAATCTCACGAATTCCATTTGGTAAGTCATAGGCGGTGTGCTCGAAGGAAGCAGCATCAACTTTAAACACAGAATCTTCGGTCATCGAACCCAGCCAAACCGCTTGTTCTTTTTGGTCCCACGCCGCTTCCCAAATAATTCCGGGCAAAATTTTAGACTCACGCACGCCCTGAGGAGAAACCGCACTTAGTGTCGTTCGGTCGTCACCGGTTTGAAGTAAGAAAACCTCACTGCGTTCCGCCACCGCCTCCATTGCAGCGTTTAAATTTCCCCACCGGTGAGCATCAACGTTTACTCCAACTTGCGCGTTTTCCTGCAGATCAATCCAATAAAGCTCGAAATCATCACGGCGAGGGGTCTCAACGCGAACCACCAATTGGTCAGAGGCAATTTTCGCAACTCCGTCCGGCCATGGCTCAACCTTGAACGATGGTGCTTTCACTTGCATGGATATCGTATCCAACCGTTGCACGTACCCATCCAAGAAGCTGCTGAACCAAATACTATTCTCGGCCTCATCAAGTACCAATGTATCGCCCATTCGAGAAAGGTACTGCCCCGTTACCAAACCCGTCGCTAAATCAATCCTAACGATACCAGGCTCTCGGTGTTTATTGGGCCCGCGGTTGCTACTCATAAACGCACCAAAGGCGGTCGTTTCATCACTGCTGATGACCAAATCCCTGGCTGTATCCCAGCGTCCATCCAAAGCCTGGTGGGTGACACTCTCTTGTTGCCCAATCGCCTGAGCCGGCAACCCGGGAGGTAAATCCTCGTAGGCAACCAAGACCAGCCAAATGGACGCAGCATGAAATGCAAGGGCCCCTGCGGCCAAGCAGGCAGCAAATGAACCTCGCATAAGGATGCGAACTGCCCCTGTCCATAAAATCAAGCCGCCCAGCATCGATAATGCTAAATCATAGGAAAATGAACTCGCTACGTATGCCCATGCCATCGTCGTGCCAGTGACCAGCATCGTGATGCCCCCTGGTCCCATGGGCGTATCGTGGAATGCCGCAAGCCAGGCACATGCCACCCATGGCAATGCCCCAACAGTGACTCCCACAAACCGCCAGAATCCCCCGCGCCGCCACGCTCGCAAGCTCACATCTGCACAGCCCCACAACATGAGCCCCAATGTTAGCAGCTGCACCAGTCCCCAGATTGACCACGACCGCTGCCATGCCGCCAAAAGCCATAAAGCAGCATATGGCCAATATGTAAGAATCGCGCTGCGACCAAAGTAAGAAGACATGAAAACACAATATGGAGAAGTCTAGAATCAGAGCAAGTCCGCTTTTCATTCAGTCTGCAATGCTCTATTTCCAACACATGGATATGCTCGTGCGCTGCGCACTCACAGAGCCAATGTGGCAACGCCTAAAAAGGCAAGAAGGAGCACTTTTAGGAATCGTTGCTTCCATTCTATTTTTTACAGGGGCCTCTTCCCACGAATTGCTACTGCGAACGGGAATCACGCTGGCCGCCTTATCTACTCTCTATTTCTTCAACGACCTCACTGACTGCATCGAGGACCAAAACAACCCGCGAAAAGATCAGGACTATATTACGACTCTGGTCGAAAACCGGAGGTTTTGCTGGACTTGCCTTCTGCTACAGAAATCCACCATCCTGGGATTCGCGCTCTACTCGAGCACTGAACTTGCTCTTGTGGTGATAAGCGTCTTCTTTACCAACGGCGCTTACTCACTCAAACTCAAAGGCATCCCTCATGTTGATGTGATTTGGGTCGGTCTCTGGGGCGCCGCGATAACGGCTATGGCTGGTCTCCAGCAGCCATTAACATCCTTTGTGCTGGTTGGAATCATGACCGCCATCAGTCACATTTACCAGGTTCGCCTGGATGTGGCGGTAGATACTGCCCACAATGTGCAAACGTCAGCGGTTTTCTCCCATAGAACAACCGAGGTCCAAATCATCGGCTTATGCTTGGGGCTAGCCGCAATCTTGAGCCAAACCAACATTCCATGGCTTGCTGCCACCGTGATCGCTCCTTGGATTCTGGGTAAATACTTGAATTCTAACCGTGCATGGGTTTTGGCTCGCTATTATTTCGGTATAATCTGGCTGTGTTATCTGGAGTCAGTTTATGGGCGTCTTGCACAATTTTAAAACGGGTTTAAAGCTCACCAGGAGTCTTGCCCACTTCCACGGCAGACTGGCACCCAGACCTATCTCGGCGAGCTTTGCCGTCACCAACCGATGCAACCTTTCTTGTTCGTATTGCAACTTCCCAAACCTAGACCCATCGGAACTCGAACTATCCCAAATTGAAACAATCTTTGACCAGCTGGCATCTATGGGGGTCGCGCGATTGGGACTGGTTGGCGGTGAACCACTTTTACGTAAGGACCTTCCAGACATCGCTCGCGCCGCTAAGAGACGGGGATTTTTCGTCTCCCTGAATACGAACCTTACCCTGCTCCAAAAATTTCCCGAGCGTATGCCAAATGTCGACCTTGTCTTCACCAGTCTTGATGGAGCACCGGAGACACACATCAAGGCCCGAGGTAAAAATTCGCTGAACGGCGTCATGGAAGGCATCGAAACCATCACCCAACAAGGCACACCGGTGGTTGCTATTACCGTGCTCACCGCCCAGGCACAGGCGGATATTTCCATCCTTTTGGACCAAGCCAAAACAAATGGTTTTAAACTGCATTTTCAACCTCAATGTACAGATACCGAAATCGTGCGAGGCAAGCTGGGCGAAATGTATAACCATCGAGGCGGTCAAGAAGTATGGAATCAAATCATTGAACTCAAGAATCAGGGTGCCCCCATCGCCAGTAGCTTCAATTACTTGAAACATATGGCGGCCTGGACCAATTTTGCACAAGCCTCGCGGATGGATCCCAACGACCGATGCGCTGCAGGCTACGGTTTCTTGTTCATTGACCCACAGGGCAACGCTTTCCCCTGTGCCTACACGAAAGGCAAAGCTCAAGGAACAAATCTCTTGGAAACAAAGTGGAGTGAAAGCTTCACCGGCAAGACTCCCTGCTCACAATGTGCGGTAGGGCCTATGGTAGAATTTAACCTACTCTATAAGCACCCCGTAGCCGCGACTCATAATATCCTTCACTCCTACGGCATCGGATCTTGACCAATAACATGACCCCAAACCTTCCTCCCAAGATGGGTTTCATTTCCAAAGGCGTTACCATCGTCGCGGTAAGCCTGCTCACTTTCATGCTGCTGACTCGATATCTCGTTCTCTCGCTCTTACCAGAGTCAGCCTTTGTGGATGAATGGTTTGCATCCGACCTCTTCTTTCACTTTCACCACGCCATTGATGTTTGGTTCTTGTGGATCGCGTTCGACTTGCCACTTTTGATTGGGTTGCCTCTGCTTCTCATTGTCTTTCGGAGAAAGTTTTTCTTATTGGAAGACGGTAGACTCTGGCTGAGTGGCCCCGCGGTAACATTGGCTTGGATATTTCTGGCCTCACATCACTTTATGCTGGATATTCAACCGACCATTGCCGCCGCTCTGCTGCCGCTGGTTTTCTGTCTACCCAATCCATTTAAAAACTGGGAATTGCCTCACATCGTCATCACCAGCATCGTCAGCATAGGCTATTGTGCTGCCGTGCTTTACATAGAGCCCAATGCCATGGTTGCGGTTTCTGCTTTGGGTATTTTTCTCGTCCTCGCGGTAATCAGCCATATCCTGCCCTCTAGAATTGGGCCACGGCTGCACTGGGTTCTAGTCATAGCAGCCCTCGCTTTCAGCCAAATCGTCCTATCCCTGGGTCCATTGGTTCGAGCACCTGAGATGGCTAAGAAATTAGATACCCACCGCGCTTACAGCTTTTGCGAATCTACCCATTCCGGCGCAATCTATGCTGCCGTCACCGCTTGCTATCTTCACGATTCTCGCTACCTGGTTTCTGAAGACTGCAAGCAAGAACACGTTGCCGAATTCGCACCGCAATCACTCGCACTTACAAAGCGCCACGAACTCAGCACTCCCAGCTACTATGGCCGGATGGAATTTGTTCGATGCGTGGATGACACCCTTTATGTGGGCGGATCTGACATGGTTCAAAACGGCGAGAATCTCCTTGATTCCACTCTTTCCATGAACATGAGAGACCCAGGCCAAGTCATTCGCAATTTAGTTCCCGCTGGCATCGGGCATCGAAGCGCCTACGACCCTAAGCGGGACGCGATGTATTTCTCTGGCGAATTTAAAGACACCATCATTCGACTGGACCGAACAACCGGTGAGCAAGATACGACCGTGGGTGACTGGTACAAACATCCGATGTTGGTACTCTTTGCTCTGCCTATTCCCGGCTCCTTGGCTTTTGCACCTGAGTCTCTGCATCCCGAGCGTGACGCCCTTTACCTAGGCGAGATATTTGCCGACGCCGCGTACGGCTTTAATCTTGAAGACCACAGCTTGATACAAAAATATCAAAGTGTCGGCGGTATCATTGAACTCACTGTGGACCATGAAGCCGACCGCCTGTACCTAGCCAATATGTGGGGGCTAGACGTCTGGGACCTCAAGACCCAAACAAGAATCAAGAGAATGCGTCTGGGCACGGTCAACCGGCATCCCATCATCGATAAGACCAACAACCTGATCTACATTCCTTCAACTGTGACTGGGCGTCTTTACGTGGTAGATCGAATCAACCTTCAGAAACTTGGCTCAATCACAACCGGCTACGGACCTCGCTATGGCATCATCACTCAAAATGGCAAATTGATTTTCAGCGCCAACAATGGAACCTATGCCTTCGATACTCAAGAACTGGCGAACCAATTTAGAGATGGTGTAAAAGAGCGATGAATCGACCACCACCTCTCCCCCAAGCGCCCAAACCTCCCGCTCAAGCCAAGCGTTCGTGGTTTAGAATAAGCCTCTGGTACACCATCACACTGGTGCTAACAGGTTCTCTTTCAACCTTTCTTCACTCTCAGGGAATGGCAAAGTCCATAACCAACGTCATTGGGATGAGTTTATTCTTATGGGCGCTTTGTGCTCCATGGCGGCAAACGGATCGCTGGAACGTCCCTGGACATTGGTGGCATAAAAAGCCCATGCGCCTAAGCCGGCAAGTTTGGTGGTTAGGTCTCTTCTTAACGGCTGCCTTCCCACTGCTGCGCCTTTATCAATTCTCAAGCCCGCCCAGCGACACCGCAGTCAACGCTGCTCTAAGCTACATCAGTCAGTTATCTGCGTTCAGTTTGGGCCTGGTGATCACCGGTCTTCAGCTCTTATCGGATCCCATTATCCTTTTAGCCAGTTCACTTGTGGTCGGTGCCCTGTTTCTCCTCGGTCGGCGTCAGCATACGCAAAACGGACAACTCCCAACATGGTTTTATTCCCTGGCGATATTGGGACTGATGATAACCAACCCTGTCCTAGACATGCATCCCGACCTATTTGTCGCTCAGGTTCTCATTATCGGGCTCACACTGGCCAATTCCCGTGGAAACAAGCAAGGACCGGCGCTTGCGCTGCGGGGCTTCTACCTCGTCGCCACGGTCTTTCTTCTTCTCTTTCTTGAAAGACAGAGCCACGGGCATATCTTACCCATCGTCGGTATCGTATTTACGATTTATGCTTCCTACATTTTCAGTGGCATACGTGCCCAACGCATCGAAAGAAAACTCTCCTGGGTACTCGTTGGCGTCGCTGTCACCCAAACCATCGCTTCTGTGGCTCCCAGCCTCACTGGACCGGCTGGCTCTCCCTACAAAATAAGTGATTCTGCTGCCTACGGATATTGTACGGCTTATGACTCTCAACATACCGTCTGGATGACCTTCCCTGAATGCAGCGCCTTTCCACAACACCGTGAACCGAACTTAGCCCATGAATCGTGTCGCGCAGGGACCGTTCAGGCATTCGACCTCCAATCCGATGATCCGATTATCAAACACAAGCATGCTCCTTTTAGCCCCGACTATTTCGGACGTCTAGAGAAGCCAATCTGTCTCGAAAATGGCTTGGTCATTGGCATGACGGACGTAGTCATAGGAGGCGATAAACACGGTGGTTCCACCCTTCGTATTGAGAAACAAAACGGCCACGTTTCCCAAGAGCACCTCCTGGGCACCAATGCGGGTCACACCCTGGCCTTCGACCCAATCCGCAATTGGATTTACGCGGTGGACGAATTCTCAAACACAGTGCAGCGTTTCTCCACCGAAAGCCAACAAGTAGAACCCTTTGGGCCTCACCTTGAAAACCAATCCCTCACAATTGATGGTCAACCCATATCCCAAAATAGGAACAGCATCTTCATATCGGAGCATTACTTCGGTAAAGAAGTTATCGAGTTAAGCCTTAAAGATGGGCAAGAGAAGATGAGATACCTTCACAACAATGGCGGTGGCTGGGCAGCAACCGTCGATGACTCTGATGCTAAACTCTACGTCACAGGAATGTGGAGCTTAGATGTGTTTGACCTTCGAACGGGCCAACACCTCAAACGGCATAGAACAGGTTTTGGAGCCAGAGCCCCGGTGGTATCTAAACTTCACGGACATATCTTTATACCGATGACACTTGAAGGAACCATCCGAGCATACGACCGCACCACATTGGCCCGCACGGAAACCTACCCCGTCGGTTTGGGTGTCAGGAACTTATTCGTCACCGGCGACGAACAACGGCTTTTGGGCACCAATACCTCGGGGACGTACTACTGGTTCATCGATACCTTTAGGGGCACGCGTCAACCGTAGAAACCAGGGCACGTTCGACAGATATCAGGAAAGTCCCCCGCTAAATGCTGCTCTCTGATTCCCCGGGCTTTGGCACCGTTGATGACTTCCAAAGGCGAGGCGCTGGCATCTATCTTTCCAAAATCAAGCTGCTGCCCCATATCAACAC
>CAZZDT010000135.1:0-7588 GCA_964652435.1 uncultured Bdellovibrionales bacterium | reverse complement strand
TCTCGTGACCATCCCCCGCCTCAACAGGATGGGCGATGCACTCGGGTCTCTCTTTAGTCGGGGAAGCTCTAAAAGCTCTGACTGATTAAGCTGCGTGGATACGACCTACAATTTCGTCAAGCTTAGCACGACTTGCGAACATCGGTGCAGCTGAACGGCCACGCTTCATTTCGTACATGGCTTGGTCAGCACGCTCGACCAACTGCTCAGAAGTCATGCCTGCTTCGTGAGTGGCTGCGCCTACAGAAATTCCAAGTTCGATACGAGTAGAACCTACACAGAACATAACATCTGCTACCGCTTCAGTGATTCGCTCTTGAACCAAAACTGCGCCTTCAGCTGAAATATCAGGGAGAATCACGAAGAATTCATCACCAGCCAAACGGCCTACGATATCCGTGGTGCGAACAGCACCCTCAAGAGCGCGAGCAACTGTGATCAATGCTTCGTCACCTACTTTGTGGCCGTAAGTATCGTTGATTGGCTTGAACTTGTTCAAGTCAACGAAGAGCACTGAAACATCACGACCGTAACGGTCGGAGCGAGCTTGTTCGCGGCCAAGAACGTCAAAGAGTCCTCGCCGGTTCAACAAACCGGTCAATTCATCGAAAGTAGATTGAATGCGGAAGGTCTTCATTTCGCGAGCACGCTCAAGTGCGCCGAAAATCAATTCACACACTTCAGCCAAGCGAACATCTTCGCTCAACATGTCTGCACCGTATGGCCAAGCGGCGACAACGATGTCCGGTGCACCGGCAGTTTCTTCTTCGAGGCGAATCGCGTGGTACTCAGGAGTTCCCAAATCAGCGTGACCCACAAGGTCGTCGCGAACGAACATTTGAGCGGTGTGACCACAAGTACGAGCCAACAAGTTCTGAAGAGCATCGTAGCCAATGCCTGCCTGAGCGGTTGCTTCGAAGCGGCCATCTTCCAATCGGTGGAAAATTGCCCAGCGTGCGTCCTGACAAGTTTCAGCTAAAGTCTCAACGGCTCCAGCCAATACAGCATCAACATCTGTTGTACGAATAAGTCGAAGTGCCAACTCAACCAAATGTGTGTTTGAATAACTTGTCATAACTACCACCTTCTCCTCGCCCGACCTCATTCCAGTCATCGTCGGGTACGTAGATTACTTAAGCAAGGGTGATGCCAGTTTGCTAAGTGTCTGATATAATAGGAAAAGAGCCATCTGCCAGGGCCCAGATCGTCGGAGAGTCGGCGTTCTGACACGAGGGATCGACGCGTTCCTGACACTGGAAAATGGCGTAAGTATATGGAATTATGTATGTTTCACAGCATACAGTGTAGGACAAATGGTACCAGTTCCACACCGGTTTAATATTGGGGGCTACTTTGAACCAAAAACCGACATTCATCGTCACCGTAGACGGCAAAGAAGTAAAATGTCGGGAAGATTCTTCCCTGCTCAATACTTTACTTAATGAAGGTGTGCTGGTCTCGACTGCTTGCAGTGGTAAAGGCACCTGTCATTTATGCCGAGTGAAAATCAAAAATCCTCCGGAATGGCTCAAGCCTGCCAGCCCCATGGAAGAAAGAGCCCTCGGTAATGTTTTGGTGGCCACTGGCATGCGCCTCTCTTGTCAGGTAGCACTGCAAGGCCCGCTGGAACTTGAGATCCCCGTTGCTCGTAAGCGGCGCAAGAAAAGAAAGGAATGATTAAAAGCCAATGGTTCATCCCCTCCTCCTCGCATTGCTACTCTCTGCGGCGCCAGAATCAACGATTCAACTCGAAAGCCTTCAAACATCGCCGCAAGCCGTCCGCATTTTAAAGGCTCAAGAACTTCATCAGGCCGATAAGCATGAAGAAGCAGACAACCTTCTCAAGCCCCATTCCGGTCCCGCCGACCATTTAATGCGCGCACGTATACTAAGAGCGCAAAAAAAGTACGGGCAAGCCATCGAGCTGATTGCAGAAGCCCTTGCTCAAAAACCAGCCGCTCCTTTCAATGACCTACTCGGAATTGAACAAACCCTAAATCTCATCAGCCTCAAAAAAGATGAGGAAGGCTCCAGCCAACTCTTCAAGCTCATTCAACAAAACCACTTGGCGGCCCGTGAACACATCGTCACCTTAACCCAATCCATCGCTCGGCTCGGTCCTGAAAAAGTACTGAAAAAAATTCCGGCCTTATTGGACCTGCGCGGGTTAACGCCCAACACACGGTCATTTCTCTTCAAGACCATTGCCGATGCCTACGAAGCTACTGGTAAAAATTCCCTCGCATCAACTGCTAGACTCGAGAGCTTTCTTACAGTTCCTTTGGGCCGTTACAGCTCTTCCACCATTCCCGCCCAAACCCAGCCCAGCGCGAGCCAACTCTTAGAACGCGCGGAACTTATTCTACAGGCGCACCGTAACGAAGCTGCATTGCGGGCCCTCAAGCTGGTTTCCACAGATAAACTCAATGCCACCAATCTGTGCCGGTATCTCTTTGCCCATGGCCTGGCTCATAGAAAGCTCCACAACTACAGCCAAGCTGAAAAAAGCCTGATGAAAGTAAACCGCACCTGTAAAGACTCTTCTTTACGCCGACGAGCTGGTTACGTGGGTATTAAAGTCATCACCATCCGCCGCGGTCTCGATGCCATAGAACCCATTGAGACATTCGCAAAAGAGTTTGCCGGGCACTCCATGGTCGATGATTTATTTTTTTGGGCCGGGGACCTTTATCAACGCCGCCAGCGTTTTGATGAAGCGCATGCATACTATGAGCGCGTTCAAAATATGCCAGTAGCCGGAGATCATTGCGGTGAAGCCACTTGGCGGCGAGCCTGGATTTACTATCGCAACAATATGCTCGTGGATGCCGAGAAAGTTTTAAGCAAAAGCCTGAAACAGACAAGTTGTATGCCCAAACAAGCAGACCGTGCCCGAGCGATCTATTGGATGGCTCGCATCAGCATGGACCAAGGAAAAAAGGGCAGGGCGATTCGGCGATTTGAGCGCGTCCTTGATGAGGCACCGTTGAACTATTACGCACAACTGGCGCTCACCCGGCTTCAAGAACTCAATGCGCCAAGGCTTAACTGGATACAGGCCCACTTGGCCGCGCCTGCACCAAGCAATCAAGACGCCATTTGCACCGGCGAGCTAACCAAAGATCCATATTTTCAACAAGGACGGTTGCTTCTGGAAAATGGTTTGGGAACCGATGCTGGGCTCTATCTACGCAAAACAACCAAAGGCCTTGGGATGAGCCAAGGTACAGATTGCAAAGCCATGCACTCAGATCTCTTGGTCGCTATCTTGCTAAGCCGCGCGGGATTTAAACAAGAAGCACACTGGAAGGTGCGCTCCGCTTTTGCCGCTGAATTGCAAAAAATCCCAACCCAAAACGAGGCGAGCATTTTCTTTGCTGCATACCCTATGGCTTACAGCGAAGAGATTGCTGCCGCAGAACATGAGCACGGCATACCAGAACTGTTTCTCCAAGCTTTAGCTCGAGAAGAAAGTGCATTCGACGCACAAGTTGTGAGTTGGGCAGGGGCCTACGGTCTCACGCAACTGCTGCTTTCCACCGCCAAAGGTGCTGGGAAATTGCTCACCCCCCAAATCAAAATCGAAAAGGCCAGTGAGCTTTTTGATCCTGCTCTCAATGCCAGACTTGGAGGCGCCTTTATGGCTTCACTCTTAAGCCGGTTTAAAGGCAGCACGGGACTTGCTTTATGTGGTTACAATGCAGCATTGAGAACCGCCAATATCTGGTGGAAACGTCACGCTGGCGACGCGTTCGATGTCTTTGCTGAAGAGTTGACCATTAAAGAGACGCGCAAATACGTGAAGCGTGTGCATCAGACTTGGGGAATCTACCGTTGGCTTTATCAAGACATCGCACCAGCATTGCCGACAGATCCCATTCCAGGTACCACCCAAACTGCTCAGCGATAATTCATCAGCCCGGGATTAAAGAATGAAAAGGGTAGCCGACAGCTTTCAAGGTGGTGTTTTCTCAGATGCCACGGCTCTGGGACGTGTAGGGGTAGATATCTACCTGACGCCGGATGGCCTCGAGGCTCGAACCCGAGAAGGGGATGTTTTCACTCTATTGGCGAACGAAACTGGGCTCGAGATAGGGGGAGCCAGTGGCAAAATGGTCTTTTGCCGAAACGCCGACAAAAGCATCACCATCTTCAGCGAAGCACCTGGATTCTTAAACGCTCTATGCCAGCATGGTTCCAGTCATCTACACAATCAAGCCTCTGCGCTCGCACAGAATCTTAAAAGCTCAAGACTAAAAACCGCCGCCGGATGGAGCGCAAGCCTCTTGGCTATTGTTCTGATCGCAGTGTTTGGGCTTTCAAGCCTGCGAAGTATGGCCCAAGACGCCGTGCAACATATTCCATGGGAAGTGGATGAAAGCATCGGACAAACCATGATCAAACAAATGGACCTCGGTGGTCCGGTGCTTGATAACTTGGTGGTTCAAGATGCAGTCAATCGAGTTTTGCAAAAGCTCATCCCCCATAGCTCCAGACCCGATGCCCAATTCGAAATTCATGTGGTTGAGAGCGAACAGGTCAACGCCTTCGCCTTGCCCGGTGGGCAAATGGTTATTTTCACTGGGCTCATCAAACGAGCAGAAAAGGCCGAAGAGGTAGCAGGTGTATTGGCTCACGAGATTGCCCATGTCACTCAAAGGCACGGCATCGATCGCTTGGTTCAGTCAGTAGGATTGATGGCCATGGTGCAATTGGCCGTTGGCGACGCTTCCGGACTCTTGGCCTTAGGAAGCCAACTTATGACCATCGCAGCCATCAACAGTTATAGCCGAGATCAAGAGCGGGAAGCAGATGCAATCGGTGTCCAGATACTCCATGACGCGGGTATATCCCATATTCACCTTTCCAACTTCTTTCGAGGACTGGAAGAGAATAACGAAAAAGACTCGGAAGAAACCAACGAGTTAACTGAACAAGTCGAAGAAGTTTTATCCTGGGCCAGCACACACCCTGCGGTTGACGAAAGAATCGAAGCCATTGACGAGATTCAAAAGACATTGCCGCCAATCTTAGCTAAACCTTTGGACATCGACTGGGCGGCTGTTCATCAGGCGCTCAAAGAAGGTCATCCATGAATATAGATATTCGATACAAAACTGCATTCGCCACACTCTTTGTTACGCTTGCGCCCGGGGAGTCCATCGTCGCTGAGGCGGGAGCCATGGCAAGTATGTCCAGGCACGTACAAGTGTACACCCGATTCAATGGCGGGTTTTGGCGTGCACTGATGCGAAAATTCTTCGGTGGCGAATCACTTTTTATCAACACGTTTCATTGTCCTGCTGGTGGTCCTCCCGCTGAATTGGTTCTTACCCAGCCCACACCCGGAGACCTTGAAGAGGTTGAACTCTCGGGACAAAAGCTCTTTCTCCAGCCGGGGGCATATGTCGCGTCCACGGAAGGTGTCAAACTGGGAATGGGCTACGCCGGGTTGGCAAGCTGGTTCGGAGGTGAAGGGCTCTTCAAATTACAAGTCACCGGGCACGGGAAAGTCTGGATGGGCGGGTATGGAGGTATCTACACCCGAGACATTCAAGGCGAGTACATTATTGATACAGGACACATTCTTGCCTACGAGCCCACCCTTGGAATTTCCGTGGGCCTCAGCGGCGGTATCTTTTCAAGCTTTTTTGGCGGCGAAGGTTTTATCAGCCGCATGAGAGGGCAGGGCAAAGTATATTTACAGTCGCGCAGCATGGAAGGCTTGGCGCAATGGACGAATCGACATCTTTGGTGATTTAAAATGACAATCGAACTCATATCAGCTCCCGCGGCCACCGCCGCTAGAATCAAAATGAACCAGGGCGATGTGGTCACCGCAGAAGTGGGTGCCATGATCGCCATGAGTCCTGAAGTTGAGGTGGAAACAACCAGCCGCAGCCGGACGGGCCAAGGTGGCATCCTAAAAGGTGTGAAACGTCTTTTCTCCGGTGAGAATTTTTTCCTCAACCATTTTACATCAAGAGCCGATGGCAAAGAGATCATCCTTGGTCCCAAGCTTATTGGCGATATTGCACACCACCGCCTAGAAAGTGGAAGCCTCATCGTTGAATCCTCGGGGTGGTTGGCCTCAGTAGGTCCAATAGATATCGACACCACATGGCAAGGCTTAGGCGCTGCGCTCTTTGGCGGTGAAGGCATCTTCTGGGTGAAATGCAGTGGGCAAGGTGATGTCCTGCTTAATAGCTTCGGTGCCATTTACGAAATAGAAGTGAACGGTGAATACGTTGTGGATACCAGCCACGTCGTTGCCTACGAAGACACGCTTCATTTTAATATATCCAAAGCATCAAGCGGATGGATATCGAGTTACTTGAGTGGTGAGGGTTTCGTTTGTGCGTTTAGCGGCAAAGGTAAACTTTATTGCCAGACCCATTCACCCAAAACTTTTGGGAAAGCCTTGGGCCCCAAACTCAAAGCCCGTCGCCAGTAGGAAATCGTTCTTATGCAAAGTGATTACCAATTCGATATCAGCATGCGCCCCGACTACTCATTGCTCACGGTCAATCTAGAGCCCGGGCAAAAGATTTATGCCGAACCTGGCTCCATGGCATCCATGTCCACGGGGATTGAATTAAAGGCAGGTTTAAAGGGTGGACTCCTAAAATCCTTAGGCCGAGCATTTGGCGGCGAGAGCCTCGTCATCAACACCTATACCGCTCAGGCTGCAGGAGAAGTCGCATTTGCGCCGGGCCCCATGGGAGATCTTGAACACTACCGCGTAGAGTCAAGCAGTCTCATTTTGCAAAAAGGAGCATTTGTCGCTCATGGCGAGGGAGTTGATGTTTCCGCAAAATGGGGTGGAGCGAAGGGTTTTTTCAGCGGAGAAGGAATGGTTCTCCTCAGAGCCAGTGGCACGGGCGACGTTTTCTTTTCCACCTATGGGGCCATGGTCGAAATCGACGTTCGTGAAGGCTACATCGTAGACACCGGTTATATTGTCGCTTTTGAAGATACCCTTGATTACAGCGTCCGCTTGGTTCCTGGGCTTGGACCTGGAGCGAAATTCAAGAGTCTTTTGTTTGGCGGTGAAGGGCTGGTCTGTGAATTTCACGGAAGAGGCAAAGTTTGGATTCAAACCCGCTGCGTTTCGCCTTACCTTCGATGGGCACACCCTTACCGGCCCGTTGAGCGCTCAAGCAACTGATTCACCAGGACCACTTGCGAACATAAGGGTTGGTGCAACGCTCGTAATCAATGGTGGACATCTCTCCGTGCCCCGGCAAAATTTTCACGGAGCCATGGAGCTCATAAAGTCTATCTTTGATGGACTTAACCAATGTATCCGGTTCGCCACCCCAATGCGTGGTGCGGCCAATTCCACCTTTAAAGAGTGTGTCGCCGGTCAAACACAGAGACTCACCCGGAACCATCAAACATACAGAACCCGGTGTGTGTCCCGGCGTATGAACAACTCCCAATTGATAACGGCCAAAATCGATAGAGCCACCATCCTTTAAAATTTTATCCATAGGAGTGGAAACCGAAAGTCGAATACCCATCTCCAGGGCTTGCACATCCATACACGAATGTAGATGTGCATCACCCTGGTGAAGGTATGTGGGAG
>CAZZDT010000134.1:0-7593 GCA_964652435.1 uncultured Bdellovibrionales bacterium | reverse complement strand
AGTACCCGCTGGCCCTGGCATCAACGATAATGGCACAGGGGTTGCGAACATTCTTGAAACTGCTCGCTACCTCAAAGACAATACTCCCGCACTCGAGCATGGCGTTCGATTCGCATTTTGGGCTGGAGAAGAACTCGGCCTTTTAGGCTCTATCCACTATATCCAGGAACTGAGTGAAGAGGATGCTACTCACATTCTGGGTTATCTCAATTTGGATATGATTGGCTCACCGAATCCTGGGCGATTTATCTATGATGGTGACCAGTCATCTTTCGACAGCGCGATGAGCGTTCCCGAAGGATCAGGCGAAATTGAAAAAGCATACGAAGAGTTTTTTGACGCCCGAGGTGTGGCCCACGCTCCAACGAGACTTGATGGCCGAAGCGACTATTACGCCTTTATGGCTGTTGGGATTCCATCCGGTGGATTGTTCTCCGGAGCAGAGGACAATATTTCCATGGCTGATGCAGAGCTTTTCGAGCTTGATGGAGACTTCTACGATGCCTGCTACCACAAAGCATGTGATGGACTCGACAACCTGCACCACCAAGTTTTTACAGAAATGTCCGATGCAACAACCCACGTCACCCTGCGTTTGGCAGGAACAACGACCGAAAATGCTCCGGAAACGGCCCGGCAAGTACGTAACGATCGTCAAATGCGCGAATTACCCCGCGCCGCGCCTCACGGTGGATGCCACGGCGGAGACGTCGTCCGTTAGGCCACTGGAACTGGTCACCTGTCAAAATACCGCTTTAATTTCATAGGGATAGAAGCGTAATGCCCGGCTTCAGTCCGCAGTTGAGCAATCCCGGCAAAACTCCGCTTTAGGCCCGTTGAGGCACTGCAACGCCACTCGCGCTTCATTTCTCGTAGTTTCTAAGCGACGACGAAAATTATTCGGCCGATTATCCAACCAAAACAGCCCTCTCATGTGCAATTAGGGCACACCTTATCGACCAGACTTGAACCATCATGGGGGTTTCAATGTTGAATAGACTAGCAAAAATCAGCTTGGCTCTGGCCACATGCATTTACCTTAGCGCCTGCGGCGCAAGCACACTCGAGTCCGAGCATGTTTTGGTAAAGTCTCATGATGATCTTGCCCACCTCTACGGAATCACCTCCATCAAAGGCGATGTCAGTATTATGGTGGATTCCGTTACCTCACTACGACAGCTCTCCGAATTGACTCAAATTGAGGGCGACCTCATCATCAGTCACACCGCATCACTTATCAGTCTCGGTGGACTCGAAAATCTTGTGAGCGTCAGTGGCCGAATCACAATCGCCATGAACGAATCACTTGAAACACTTCAGGGTTTAAACAACCTCCAACAAGCCGGAGAAATCTGGATCAATGGAAACCCTGTCCTCGAAACTCTGGATGGACTTAACTCATTAAGAGCCATCGAAGGCGATGTTGTTATCTGGCAAAATGAGGCCCTCGAAAATGTAGAGGGGCTTGAAGTATTAGAAACTGTCGCAGGTGACTTCAAAGTTTGTGACAATGCTTCCCTAACCAACCTCGACTCAATCCGAAGCCTCCGCAGCATTGGAAAGTCCTTGATCATTGTGGATAACCCTGAACTCAACAACCTAGGTCAACTGGGTCAAATTAAAAACCTTCCTGGCGAACTGAACATCAACCAGAACCCAAGTCTGGAAGACTTAGACGGTCTGGTGGGCCTTGAAACAGTATTGGGCGACATACACATCTACAGCTTAGAAAGTCTTAGCAATACCAATGGGCTCAAAGATCTCGTTGCCGTCGGCCAGAGCCTTATCATTTGGCGAAACCCACTGCTTATCGATATTGATGGACTGTCCAAGCTGGAAACGGTTGGCGGAAGTTTAGAAATTTCCGAAAATCCAATTTTGGAAAACCTCGTCGGATTGAAAAATCTCGGTTCGATCGCTGAATCTCTGACAATTTCAAAAAATGCCAACCTCGTTGCTTTTGGCGGACTGACCAAACTGGGCCATATTGGCGCTGGGCTTCATATCGAATTGAACCACAGCCTTCCCCATATTAATGAAATCGAAAATGTGAAGACCGTGGGTGCCGGGGTAAGTATTCGTTACAATGATACCTTATCCAGTATCAACGGCCTCAAGGGACTCGAAGCCATCACTGGAGACCTAACCATTACCGGTAATGATAATCTCCCAGACTGCTCAATCGAGAATGTTCTTAAGGAAATTGGCGATGATGTTCGCGGGGTCACCGTTGTAGAAAACAACAACTCTGAGATTATCTGCGAGTAGCGTTACCAGTTCCCTGACACACCCATACTTAAACTTCCGTATCCATCTGCCGCGAGCTGCCCAAAGGTGTTGAACACCAATGGCGCAAATATGCGTTTGTCGTCGGCTGAACGTACACTGTGAAATGCTGATGCATCCACAAATACGGAAAAATCCAACGGCAATTCAAACTTTCGAGACAGTGGATAGCTTAAGGTCCAAGAAGGACTGAAATAATCGCGCCGACCCACCCCAGCTGATGCATGCACGGAAGTCCAATTGTCTTGCGCTATCGAGTACTTGAAATAGCTTCTCACGCCCAGACCATATGTGAGGCTAAGGTGGTCGAACAACTCAATTCCCAGCGCAATCGATGCCCCGATGGCCGCTGATACATTGGGGAAGCCCTCTTGCTGCCTCACCATCTCCGCTGAACAATCTGGAGTGAATTCCTCAACACTGGCAGAAGTGGGTAAACCACAACCAGCCGGGCTTATTCCATAATATCTTCCGATGGTTGCCCCAAAATACTTCGAGAACTGTAATCCCAGATCAAGACTAAATATTCCCCACTGCCCTGCTGCATTCGCTCCGAAAGTAGCCACAAAAAGTTGCTTCTTAACTTGATAGCTACTGATGGATGTAGGCAGAACAATTGAAGTCTTTAAACTCAAACCCATGCCTGATAGAGGCTCAGTCCATAAATCAGGCAACACGGCACTCACCCGCGTATCATTCAAAATAAGTCGGCGTCGTCCGCCATGTGTCGGAGCGGTCCATTCTAAATCCATTGATGACTTCAAAGACAACTGAATAGGTTGTTCAAGGATTTCGAGACCTTTATAGGCGAATCCAAGATTAAAAGACTGGCCCACGTAATCGTTTGAAGCTCGAATGTATTCGTTTTGAGAAAAGGAACCGCTACCGATAACTTGAGATAAACCAAAGCTCAGGGACCAATTATCCAATCCCCGCTTGGACTGATGCACTGTGGTTTCATCTGCCGCAAGCGCGCAGAGCGGCATAAAGGCCAGCAAAAACCAAGCAAAATATTTCATCATTTCCCCATGTCAGTCAGGGCATATTCGAGCAAAATGAAAATCTACTCCTCTGAGCGATGTCTCAAAATGCCCAATATTCCATTTTCCCGATTTCAAATCGGTCGACCGCAATAGCATCGGTCATGTTAGCCGTCAAGCACTCTTCAGCAACATCCTCGAATCTTCCAAAGCCTGGGGGCATAGTTTGCGCGTGACAGGTATCGAAACCTCTGCTATCCCGGTCGGCCGCGTTTAATATCACTAGCAAATATCATGGGAGGAAAATGTGAATAATGCTCAAAAGATAATAGCTCTATGTCTTCTTGCTGCACCTATCGCCTGTAGCGTTGGAGTTGGCGACATCGACCGTAGCCAGCCCGGAAAAATCAAAAAAGAAGCCCTGAAGGGTGAATGGTATTACCGACAAACCGTTGTGGATGTTCCATTCACCGGTGGAGTGACCTTTGTTGGTGAACAATCAATCCTTGAACGTATCCAATTTGAGATCAGCGAAAATGTGCTAACGGCTTACCGCAGTTACGAGAAGGTTGAAGGCTCAGAAATCCCAAGTCAATCATCCCCGGATGACTACCAAGGCGCCCCTATTGCTGCCTTTCGCATCACCAGTCACTTTGATGTGATTCGCAATTACAACGATGCCACCGGTGAACAGAGCAATGTCATTGTTGAAAATTCATCAGACAGGCCATGGTACGAAAGAGAATACATTCGTGTAGATTGGTCCCATAATCTTCTGGCAAATTTCGATTTTATTGCCGGAGGCGAAAGCGGTAGCGGTGTATCAGCACAAGGCGCATCCTACGCCGTCACTGATCCACTGAGCGAAGATGCTCCTGTTTTCTCTGTTCGAGATGGAGACCAATGGAATGACTACCGAAACCCAATGACGTGGGGCTCATTGTCTCATTTTGACTACTTTGACATCACCCAAAAGCTTCAGATCTTTCCAGATGTTTTCCAGATGGCCTACGACGATGGCACAACCGAAGAATGGCCTGCTTGTTGGTTCTACGAATGGGGACCATGGGATTGTGCATCTCAGACAATTAAAGTTCGTGCCGCTTTTCTTAAAATTGAAGAGTCGCAGTACGAGCCACTTCCCTATCCAGACAACTACATTGCACGCGACGACCAAGGAAATGCCATTCGTACCATGTGGGATCCGGAAGTAGGCAACCGGCGATGCACCGCTGATGAAGACCAATTCTGCACCCCTGTACGTATTCCAATGTTTGACTGGTTTGGTTTCTTCCGAAGAGAGCGTGAGTCCTACGACCGTGATTACGGACTGACCGAACCGGGGCGCATCTACCTTGCTGACCGATTCAACATCTGGGAACAATCCGTCAATTCCGACGGCTCCGTTATCCCATACGAAAAGCGCACCGTTAAACCCATCGTTTATCATCTCTCGCCTAACTTCCCCACAGAACTTAAGCCAGCGGCTCAAGAGGTAACATCATGGTGGAACCACGCCTTTCAAGAAACCGTTAAGAGTCTGCAAAGCAAAAATGATGTAGGTGATGTTTTCGTCCTGGCGGATGAGACTTATGCCTATACCAACGGGGATATCGTAACCCAAAGTCCTCGCAACGGTGATTTAAGATTCAACCATATCTACTGGGTGGACCAGCCGCAGTTTGATGCATTCCTGGGATATGGTCCAAGTGCTGCGGATCCGCTTACAGGAGAAATCATTGCGGCTGATGCATATGTATATGGTGGTTCGATTGATACCTATGCAAGCTATGGAGCAGATCTTGTTGAACTCACACGAGGAGACATCAACGAGCGGGAATTCATCGAAGGTGAAAACGTAAGTGCCGCACTGGCTGCACTTCGTAACAGTGTACCACAATCTCGAGAGGAAACTCTGAGCCAAGTAGAGCAACTCCTCCAAACGGGTACCCAGGAGCGACTGGAAACACTGCGAGTACAAGGACCTGATGCGGTTAAACGTGATCACAACTACAAACAATCCCGTCTTGCAATGATGGACGACTCTCCATTGGCCGACCGGCTTTGGAACAATGAAATGCGTGCGACACTAGAGAAACGTTTCGGTCGTGCTCTCAAGCCAAGTGAGTTTACGGGTGGCCGACTTGCCCGAGCGATGAAACAACATCGCATTCACCTGGCAAGCAAGCGCATTGATATGCAGGGCTTTGAGGATACGGGCATTCTAGGACTACTGGGTGAGTTCGAAGGTAAGTCGCGCGAAGAAATTGTACAGTCTTTGCGGGTTTATCTTTTCAAAGCAGTAGCAGCCCACGAGGTGGGTCATACACTGGGTCTCCGGCACAACTTCGCTGGTTCAGCGGATGCCATGAACTATCATGACCACTACTGGGAAATCCGAAACCCAGATGCACAAACTCTGGATCTCCCAACTCGCGAAGAAATGGCGCAAGGCATCCGTGAACACGCCTATTCATCCATCATGGATTATGGCGCCCGATTCAACAGCGACATCCGTGGCATCGGGAAATACGATGTAGCCGCAATTAAATTCGGTTACGGACAACTCGTTGAAACATTTACCAATCCACCAGATTGGAATGAACACGATATCTTAGGTTTCTATAATCTAGACGATGCAGTTCAAAGTTGGACGCATTACACCGACCTGCCGGAACTATTTGAGTCCACCGCCGGCGCCAAAGATGGTCTTGCCAATATGAGTAACCGTCGTGATGTGCGAATGGAAGAAATCGTTAAATGGATGACACTGGACACACAAGCCAACGACTACACGGACACCTTGGTTCCTTATCGTTTCTGCTCTGACGAATACGTCAGTGCCCGATGGGACTGTGACATGTTTGACGAAGGCGCTGACCCCTACGAAATGGTCTCTTACGCCATCCAGTCGTGGCGTGAGCAGTACATATTCCAATCCTTTAAACGTCAAAAACGTTACCTAGATCCATTTGATGTTTATGCCGACGTCTACAGTCGAATCATGGCTCCAATGGCTAGCCAGTATCACCTTTGGGTTTACGACCAATGGGAGAAACCCTATGAGTGGACTTGGCTTGATAATCAGGGAACCAGTGCTACCGAGAATTCTGACTGGAACCTCGATCCACACGGTGGCTTAGCTGCAACTGCCGCCGCCATGGCAAGTATGAATTTCCTGACGGAAGTAATTGCTACACCGGAGCCAGGCTCTTACTACGTAGACCCTGCTACTCAAAACTTAACGTGGTGGGCCAACTATGAAGAGCCCCTATGCAGTGAATCACAAGATTCGATGGTAGATGCATGCTCAGATGCATACATTCCAGTTGGACCCGGGCGTTATGCGTACAGCGAATTTGACAGCGAGTCCGGCTACTACTGGTATGAGCGGGTTCGAGTAGCCGGCTCATTCTGGGACAAGCTGGCAGCCATTGAAACATTATCAGACCCAAGCACCTATTTTCTTGGGGTGGACGATGTTGCGGATGCCACCGCATACAACATGGGCTTTAACCTGATGTTTCCACACGCCGTCAACGGTCTCTTTGGTTCTATCATCAATGATAATTACCAACGATTCGCTCCGCGAATGAGTTCAGAAGGTTCCCTGGTTTATCCAAAGCCTTTTGCCAATGCAGCTGAGGCACTCGGGGATACACCATCCTTAGATGGGCCGGCTGGAACCATTGTGGATCCTGCCACCAACTTCACCATTGCTCTCTACAGCATGTACTACGGCATGGCTCTTTTGAACGCCAACTTCGACCAAACGTTTAACAACAATGCGAGAATCTGGCTTGAAGGACATGGCGAATCCGTAACTCCCGCTGCCGGTGTTGAGGTAGCAACCTTTGTCAATCCTTTTAACCAACTCACCTACCATGCGGCCAAGAGTCCCGATGCCAAATCTTACTCTCTTGGGTATGAAATGCTTTCTCGTGCAGAAACCATGCGAGCAACCATTGCAGCTGCTGGTAACGAATGCTTCTACAGTGACTCGGGAGCATGCGCAGCCGTAGTAGCCACACGCTGGGAGCTGGACAATATTATTGAAAACATCGAAGTGATTCGGGGTTACTACGATGTTTTTGGATACGCCTGGTTCTAAGAATCGGTCTGATTGCCTGGGGTGGTTTCATACTGCCCCGGGCATCTATTCCTGACCAATCACCACGCCCAAGTACTGCGTCGCACTCCCTAAAAACAACACATCTCCAAGCGTTAACCAATTCTCGTTTGGAGACTGCATGTAAAGAGCGCCCACACAAACATCACCATGGTAAAGTGGTAAGGCAATCCCTGTGCCCGGCACATCGACTTCCAC
>CAZZDT010000133.1:0-7613 GCA_964652435.1 uncultured Bdellovibrionales bacterium | reverse complement strand
TATCGTCTCCAGATGGTGCCTCCTCTGGTTTGGCCGCTATCGCTGCTTCCAAGTCAGCAACAGAGATTGCCATGGTGGCGTCGATGTCCCCCATCTCAATGTCTTCGTCTTCTTCACTGGAAATATAACGGCCCAACAAACCGACCATTTGCTCCATGCTGTAGGGCTTATGGACATAACCATCGGCGTGGGTCTTTAATTTTTGGTGCTGTGCAAAATCACCGGGTGTCGCTTGGCCGCTGACCAAAATCAAAGGCACTTCTTTAAGAACCGGGTCCTTCTTGAATTTATTACAAATCGCGTAGCCACTGACACGCTCAAGCTCCACAGCCAAGATAACCAACTCGGGTGGATTCTCTCGAGCCATCGCTAGACCTTCACTGCCCCCCACGACACGCTGACACGTGTGCCCAACATGGGACAAGTGAGCCACCAATTCATCATGGTCAGCAGGAGCAGAATCAATAATAAGGACATTCGACATAATGAGATTATATGTATCCAGGGCTTTCAAGAGCAAGCTTTGCCCCCATTTGAGCCCAAAGGTTACACTTCAACCTTTCTTAAATGAACCGCCGTTCCAAAAACCAACACCTCAATGCCTATTGGAGCAGCTTGTTTCTCTCTCTGGGTGGTCAAATCGGCGGTATCATAGCGAACGTTGATGAGGGCGTTGGCACCGCTTGCCTTTGCTTGGTCAAGCATTCGCAAACAAGCTTCCCGACGTCCTCGGTCCATCAAGGTCTCATAGCTTTTGATATTCCCACCGATCACGTTGCGAAAACGGGCCAGTAAACGCTTACCCGCGTCCTCGGAAATCACCACCGCTCCACTCACAAAGGTCGAAGCAGATACTTCGAAATCTTGAGGAACCTTGCGCCAATTATAAATAGGAAAGTCGGCGTAGATTTTCTCGCGCCGAGTCAGGTCTTCGAAATGTAGCCTCTCAGCCCGGCGCCCCCACAGGGCACCCAACAAAAACACGCTTAAAGGAATCACAAAAACAATAAGTAACTCAAAGCCTGGAGCCATTTGCATGGATTACTCGACCTTTAGAGCTGTGCCATAGGCAAACAATTCTGCAGCCCCTTGAGCAACAGAGGAAGTCGAGAACCGTACGTTTACGATGGCATTGGCCCCTAGAGCTTCAGCCTGAGCAATCATGCGATTGATGGCATGTTCACGAGCCTCTTGAAGCAGCTCGGTATATCCGACCAATTCACCACCCACGATGTTTTTCAGACCGGCCATCAAGTCGCGACCCAAATGCTTGGCGCGTACATTGCTGCCACTGACCAAGCCCAAGCACGCAACAATCTGCTTGCCCGGAACTTCTTCAATATTGGTTAGTATCATGATCCCACCTTCGTGAAGAGTAACGTTTCATATAAGAACGCCACTCACAAGCTCACGAATCGGGATAGTTTTGAGGCAAGGAGAATCAGCGAGAGCGCATACCAAAGAACGCTTGAATCTCACGTTCGGGAAGCTCACTGACGACAGAATAAACCAGGCCACCTTCACGCCAACGGGCAATATTAAGCCCCTTCATCTGGCGCATCATCACTTCATGACGCCCCATTCGATAACCTGGTGCCACCTCTGAGGGCTGCCCACCTTCATCTTGGTAAACAAAAATCGAAATATGGCCACGCGGTAAACGGTATCGCAGGTAAGCAGCCTCCTGGTTACCTACTTGCGTAATACGGCCACCCACCAAAGCAGCCGCTTGCGCTTCGCCAACCTCAGGTTTGCGCACCGAGAAAGGTAAGCGGGTATTCAGATAACTCTGAACATTTTGCCAATCACCACCTGATACATCCATGGGCAAGTTGCGAGCATGGCGAGCAGTCACCACACTGAATTCGTCACCGGTGCGGTCAAACATTTGCCCACCGACCAACGCAATCAAAAGCGCAGCCGCTGCCGCTAAAGGAATCATCCTTCGAAAGCCCGATGGCCGCCTTTCACTGGCTGCTATTTCCGCCTGAATACGGCGCCGTAAACTCTCCGGCGCAACCACCCGTTGGGAAGCTCGGCGCAGTGCCAAACGCAGCTCGCCCTCCTGGGCCAGTTCTTGCTGACAACTCTCGCAGGCGCCAATATGCACTTCCATCAGAAGGCTTTGCTCGGCATCCAGCTCATCGTCTAGAAAAAATGGAATCAAACGCCGCGATTCTTCGCACGTCATGGCTGAATCCAATGTCATGCTTCACGTCTCCTACGAAATCGATTGATGTCGAGTACTTTTTCAGCCTCATTCTCATTTGCATCGTCGCCTTTGATGATACCACGCTCACGGGCCAGACTACGAAGCTTGGTTTCAAGCGTGCGTCGCCCACGGTAAAGTCGGCTCATCACCGTACCCACCGGTCGATCGATTGCTTCAGCAATTTGCTTGTAGCTTAGGCCTTCCAAATCACACAGAACGATGACCGTACGGTAATCCTCTGGTAGATCATCCAAAGCCGCGAGAACATCATCGCTAAGCATGTCTCGAAGATAACTGTTTTCCGGGTTATTGGCCGCCTCACGCGATTCTTCAGAATGCAAACGACTTTCAACATCACGGCGCGTGGTACCGTTCAAGATTTCACGCTCACGCTGGCTACGGCGATACTTGTGAATGAATGTGTTGGTGAGAATCGTGTAGATCCATGCTTTAAAATTGGTACCCATCTCAAAGCTGTCTTTGAATCGAAGAGCCCGAACCACCGTATCGTGAACCAAATCCTCAGCCGCTTGAGGCTGACGGGTATAACGCAAGGCTGCACCATAGAGCCCATCCAGATGAACCTGGATAAGGTCTTCAAAGGTTTCTTGGCTGGTTGGCGGCTTTCTTAGTCTCAACATAATTCTCTCAACGCTCACTTAACTCCAGGGTACTGAAATAATTGGCTTTCTCATACTAAACGCAGGCCAATCCGTCTTTATTCCAGAAAACTTTGTGATCATTGTTTTTTCTGATCAGAGGAGGTCACCCAGGTGATTCCGGGTAGGGAGGGAACAAAAAGAAGGTAAGACTAATAATTTTAAACACTTAGAGATATTTAAAGGGCATCCTGTCCGGTTTCGCCGGTTCGAATTCGAATCACTTCATCCACAGGCATGACGAAAATTTTCCCGTCACCAATTCGGCCTGTTTTGGCTGCCTCGGTGATGGTCTCAACAACCGCTTGGACTCCATCATCGGGCACCACGATTTCAATCTTCACCTTGGGCAGAAAATCAACAACGTACTCAGCACCGCGGTAAAGCTCTGTGTGCCCCTTTTGACGACCTACGCCTTTCACCTCAGTGATGGTGATTCCATGAATCCCAATTTCGTGGAGTGCGCCTTTCACTTCATCGAGTTTAAACGGCTTGATAATCGCTTCGACTTTTTTCATGCGCTCTGGGCCCTCATCTAATTAAAGCAAAGTAGTCATTTTAAAATACGTGGAGCAGGGGCAGAAGGCAAACCCTAGAGAGTAAATCAGCATCGACCCACCCACCCTGACGCGATAGCATGCTTCTATGCGATCCTCTCAAACACTTCATGAGCAACTTTGCGATGCCATCTCCCGAGGCAGGCTTTGCTTGGGTGAAGGTTGCGGTTTTACCCGGGCGGAGCTGGACGCACTCTGTGAGTTAGGAGCAGAGAAACTCGAATTGGGCCTGATTCAGGAATCCATCACGGTTTTGCGAGGCCTCGTAGCGCTCTACCCGTACTCCCCAAAATACTATCTATGCCTTGGACTTGCTTTGATGAAAGGCGAGCAATTTGGTGCCGCCGCCTCCAGCCTTGAGTTGGCCGCAACCTTGTCACCCCATGACCCCATCATCTTGCTATATCTGATTGAAGCTCAACTAAGATGCGGACAACTCACGCAGGCTCAAAAGACAGCCGACTTATTTCTGGTCCCCGAAAATCTATCGGACTCTCTCCAAAGTCGGTGGCAGCTGATCCAGCGTTGCCTTGAACAACTCAAGTCAAAACCTGAGATAACCAAAACATCACTCGCACAACCCAAAGAGCCGACACCAAAACCGCAGCGTGCACCCGTGACCTTCAAACTTCCCAACGGAAAATCTTTACCTCTGGAAAAAAGCAGCTATGAAGTAACCCAGCCTTGGATACCCATCTCAGAAACCGAAAAGACACAAACGGACACGCCGCTTATGACCTTCGATGAGTCCATAACCATCACCGCCGTCGTTCGTCGTAGAAAACCCATTCGTCCCGCGGCTTCCCAAGATAGCGAGGTCACCCAAACTGCAGTGGTCGTTCGGCGAAACATCACTCGAGAAAACCGTGACGATACCGCGGTAGCGTATTTCTCAGATATCGACCAAGAGGTTTAACCATGTCCTTACCTATTCGACATGTGATTCTTCCGTGGACTCAACCTATGGTCATGCCCGATGCTTCCAGCCTCCCAGCTGTTTTGGAAATGCAGAAAGATTTACTCGTTGTTGCTGAATCAACTGAAAGCGCGGCCCTCAAAGATACACCCCGTCATGCAATCCAAACATCAGCGGCACAAGCTCAAGACCAGAATCCGTGGCTTGAACTGATGAATCAAGATTTACCAGATATCCCCGAAACACATAGAACGCTTCTTGATGAGGAAAGTCTTATCGGTGCAACCATTGTGCTAGACGTTCTTACTACCCACAGTGCACCAATTAACGAAGAAGACACCATTCTAAGCGATGTCGCTCAACTGCTGCTCGATACAGTAGAAGCCGTTCAAGGCGATCAGAGCGATTTAGAGACACTGGCTGAAATCCTCATTGAACCTGAAGGCAATTTGAGACAAGACATGAGTAGCCGCCTGCAAGAGCAAGCAATCACCAGCAATGCAACGGCTATTCCTGCACCTGTGACAGTCGCAAATGCTATTCGCGCAATCGAAGCCATGAGCGATGTTGCAATTCGCGAAGCGACATTAATCATTGACGGACAACCTTTAATCGAGACCAAACAAATCTAAGAACGTTCGCCTCTTTCAGGTTTCAATCGTTAGACACAAATAATGACTTCCAACGCAGATCTATCCGTGTTACCCATAGTTATGCGCAACGCGTCATACGACGTTTGCACCATGGAACTTGCGCGAGTTCAAACATGGAGGGGAAAACATGGCTAATAATATCCGCAACAGAATTGCTGGACGACTTCGTAATCTTATGGCGGAGCCCTTAGATAAGGGACACCACGAAGCTATCACCGTTGCCATTGCTTCAAGTAAAGGCGGTGTTGGCAAAACGACAACATCGGTTAACCTTGCGGTTGCATTTGCTCAACGTGGCGTGAAAACGCTTCTCATCGATCTTGATCCACAAGCTCACGTTGCAGCATCGCTTCGAGCCCAAGCACCAGCGACTGGAATGACCATTTCTGATGTACTTCTTGGCCGTGCTCGAGAAGTTTGTGAAGTGGCTTACCCTTCTGAATGTCCCAATCTCGATTTGGCCGGGTCCGATAAAGGCTTAGCGGAAACCGAAATGGTACTCTCAGCCAAAATCGGTAAAGAGCTTATTCTTGAAGGAGCTCTCGAAATCACGCGAAGCCGCTACGACCTGATCATTCTTGATTGCCCACCGAACCTGGGAACCATCACCCTGAATGCACTCTGCGCCGCTGACCAGCTTCTCGTTCCAAGCGACATGTCTATGCTGGCCCTTGAAGGCGTTGGTGATATTTTGGCCACGGTCCAAACCTTGCACACTCGCTTGCACCGTCAGCTCGGCGTGCTGGGGATTCTAGCCACCCGCGTAGACGGGCGAGCCACACGAATGAATTCCGACATTGAGGAGAGTGTGAACGACCTCTACGGAAACCGGATGCTCAAAACACGGATTCCACAGAGTTCACCACTAAACAAAGCGCACCTGGCTGGCAAACACATCTTTAAGTTTGCTCCCCGCTCTCCAGGAGCCCTGGCCTATACAGCCTTGGCCGCGGAATTGGCCCCACGGCTGGCACTGGGAGGCTCCGCTGGCTCTAAACAAAAAGTTGCGTCCGTAAGCCAACGGACCAGCCAAAGAGCCTAAGTCAAGTAATATCAGCACCTTAGCGGGAGGTTCTTCTCCCGCCCCTCAACTTTTGTCTTCCCCATTGGTCTGCTAATTTCTGCTCAGAGACGCGGGTTTACACTACACTTTCTGAAGTAGATACGGTAGGACCCCGAACCATAAATAGGAAAACGCCATCTCATGCTTCGAGGGCGAATAATACGGAAGGCTTCTTGCTGTGGATGACCAGCACGAAATCCCAGTCCTTAAGACTGTTAAAATAAAGCTTCAAAATGGTGCTGATTTTCTAACGTACTATTTTCATGAAAACAGCCTGGGAGGCATTCTGGTCCCTGGCCGCGTCGACCTCGACTTAGGTCAGGACGTGAACCTCGAGCTTTATTTTCTCGAAGAGAATCGTGTTTTCCACATCCGCGGAACCGTGAAATGGCGAAGACTGAAAAATCAGACTGAGCTACCTGCTGGAGCAGGCGTTGAGTTTTCACCCACCGAACGTAAAGCAAGAGATGTTTTGCTAGAGTTCGCCAACGGACGCAATATTGTTATCCAACGACGACGCTCCACGCGACTGCCCGCACTGCTCGAGGTAGACTACGCCTCCGACAGTGTCTTCCTTACAGATGTGACCGACAACCTGAGCCACGGCGGCGCATTCCTGCTCACCAAAGAGCCACCACCGGTGGGAAGCATTGTGAAATTACGACTGCGACCTCCCGGATACCGTACAGGTATTACCTTAAATGCCGAGGTGATTTGGAGCCGTACTGAAGGTCGCTCGGGAGTGGGCGTTCGATTTGTATTTCCTTGGTACAAGTCGGCCCGCAAGCTCAATAAATTGATTGAGCGTATCCGCGTTCAAATTGGTCTTCAGGACCTACGTTAATCTTTCCCGCAAAATTTGGTATGTAGGGTTTCTAGTGAAGCCTTCAAAACAGCCGGCTCCATAGCTAACACCACCAGTGCATCCGAAGCAGAAATAAGCCGAAAGCTTGTCTTGGAATCGGCGAGCGTTTGAAGAATACCTGGAACCACCGCTAACAAACCCGCGCCCACTAAAGTCAGCGCCGCCACGGCTTCAATCTTAAGATTGTGTCCCCGCGCCAATTCGCTCAATGCCAAGCTATCTTGACCAGGAATTTGGGCCCGGTTCACCAACAACATCCCGCTGGGATCTGAAGCCATCGCCAAGACGGTTCCACCCAACTGCTCAATGGCCTCAACCGCCGCCCCCGCACTTGGCAAGGAGCCTGTCAAAAGCGAGCCATGTTCTGCTCCCACCACTGCGGCCACATGACCCACTTGAACCCGACCATCAACACTGATTCGAGTTTGACGGCCACTGGTATCAGAAGTCTTGCGGGCCAAAATTTGAATCCCAGCCTTACGAGCAAATTCAACCGCTTGAGCATTGAGTACCTTGGCCCCAGCTGCCGCCATATGCTGCATGGTCTCGTAGTCGATTTCAGAAAGTAAGCTGGCCTGAGGGCAAACATTGGGATCTGCGTTATAAACGCCATCTACATCCGAATAAATCTCACATGCCTCAGCTTGCAGAGCAGCGGCGAGTGCAACGGCCGTGGTATCAGAACCGC
>CAZZDT010000132.1:0-7617 GCA_964652435.1 uncultured Bdellovibrionales bacterium | reverse complement strand
CCGGGTTTCTGCAATGGTGGGAAACACTTCCGGCAGCTCTCGGCCCACTGCATCTTTAGAAGCAACTCTAGAAGCCTTCGACATCCAGGCATTCCACATAATGATACGACCGGACTTATCCAATACCATTAAGCCCGACTCGATATCGGCAAAGCAGACACTGGCCAACTCCCCAACAGCAATCGAGTTTGTTGGCGCGACCGCCTCTTTGGTTGCGTCTTCGGCACTCATCCCTTTAGAAATTCCTCTACATGGTCCAAGAAAGCCTTTAATGCGTTCCCGTCTAAAACAAATGCTAAATAGCCCTTAATGTCGCGCTCCTCGATGGTGAATACCATTCGCAAAACGAGAACCAGAGGCTCAATGCCATCTGCGGGTGGCAAAAAAACTTTCCTTAAATCACTCTGAATAAAGTCCGGCAAAGCACATTCCGTCTCAACCCCGAAACTATTTGCCAAACCGCCAATACATGCATTGAGAATAACGTTCCCAATTTCCGTGAGAGCTTCTTGTTCAAGCTCTCCCATCGAATCCAACGCAACCGTTCCTTGCATAACCTCACGAACGATATCCATGGACCGAGCTTCGGGAAAGATAAGAAGTGCGTCGCCCCAAAATGGTCCATCGAAACGTTGCCGTAAAACGGTAATTCTGTCTCCAAATTCGTCGCCCAATGACGAAGTCAGCTCTGACCGAGGAACAAAATCAAGGTGAGGCACAGTCAGACCAACTTCCTGGTCGACCATTTCACTTAGGGCTGCCGCGGCGCGCCCCACACCAATGTTCAATAACTCGGTGATCGCATCACGCTGAAGTTCGTTCAGCTCGGGTTCGTTCATTCAGCGCACGTCTTCAGGAAATCGACAATTTTGTCTTCGGTAATTGGTTTGGCAATAAACTCTACGCCCAAAGCACTGGCTTTTTCACGCACCGCCGACTGGATATTCGCCGTGACCAGTGCGATCTCTATATTAGAAAAAAGGTCTTTAAGTGAACGAGCAAGCGCAAGTCCGTTGATCCCGCCAGGCATATTCAAATCTAAGAGTGCGATATCGACCGATTTTCCCTCCACAGCGGAGAGCGCATCGTGACCATTGCTGGCCTCCAAAACATTCCAATGTGAAAACGCGCCCTGCACTGCTTTGCGCATAAACATACGTGAAATGAGACTATCATCGACGATGAGGATGGTTTTATCAGACAAAGGGTCCCCCAAAGTTCAGCCACGTGGTGGCATCCACTTTAGAAGCGTACTACCTGCCCCGGGGACGGTGCAAGCCGTTGTTTTAACGTTTTTTTTGAGGGGCTCGCCCCGCTTGGGGCCAAAAAGAGAAGGTCGAGAGTAGAGGTGGTGGGCGAAGAGGGATTTGAACCCCCGGCATCCGCCTTGTAAGGGCGGCGCTCTACCGCTGAGCTATTCGCCCGACCGTTCTCTTATACCTCTTGGAAGAGGTATGGACGTAGACAATCGATTCGCTCGTCTACTGTCTCCGGATCCAAATACCAAAGGGTAGCTGCAACCGACGAGAGCAGCGAATTACCATCTTGTGGCGTAAAACAAAAGCCCACAACTTCATTTTCGTTACGAATTGATAGGGTCGGCGTACTTACGACCGTTTGGCTAAGAATTCGACCGTAATGACCGTGCTCGCGGCCAAAAGAGAATACAGAGTTCGCGCTGGTCTTAATCGACAATGCAACACGCTTGTTCTCTTCAAAGCGGGCCATGAGTTCGTCCAGGGTAATCTTGTTTTGAAGCTTAATGCCAAAGTGCAAAGAGTGCATGTACTGCGTGTTCAGCTTCACCGCGCTGGAGAAGAGATTGAGTTCAGCACCCAGCGTTTGGAACAAGTGGTACGCATCACGGGCGTGGTGGGTACCGAAGCGTTGGTCGCCATGCTTCCCTACCTGCGGCGCAGGAACGAAACTGCCATCTTGAGAAATATCGTTCGCACGACGTAGACAAAGGAAACGACCGTCTTCTACCGCAATTTCACCCTTGTCATTACCGCCAATGGTTTTGAGCAATGCTGCAATGTTGTGGGTGTTACAGCTTACAACGTGCAAGAACTGGTCTTTACCTGGCTCAAGAATATGGTCATTGATGCCTCGTGCATACATTTTACCAAATCCGAACTCAGAGCCTTGAGCGATAAATCCATTCACTCGGTCAGCGTACTTGCTGTAGTACTGGGTCTTGTTTTCGATACCCACACCACTTGGCGTACAGTCAATAACAACGCTTGCCTGCTTGATTGCTTCTTCAGACTCATAAGCAACCTCAACACCCAAATCACGGAATGCATCCATCTTGTCGTGGTTGGCTGCGAGCAAAGCGCCGCGTCGTAACAGCTGGCTTAGCTTCGGGCTATCACCCGCGCGAGCTGAGTTCTTGTTAAAAGTAACCTCATCGATGCCAAACGCCTCTTTGTTCTCGGACAAGAGTCCGATGAGTGGCTCACCAATGGTTCCGGTTCCTACGACGTGTACAATTTTTTTGCTCATGCTGCGCCTCATGGTCACCCCATCGGTGGGTTTCGCTCCGATGGATAAAGCTTCGCTTTTGCGGCGTCCTTATAACTAGACCCGAAGTCTTACAAGCACATTCTCTCGATTTGGTCACACCACGGACACATTACCGACCTGCCCCAAGAGCCATTCGATCCCGGCTCGTTCCCCGCCGACGGATTGTGAGGGCACCCCAATAAAGGTATCCAAATCAAGGGCCGCCCGGGCGGTGTGAAGGGTGCCAGACCCCCGCCCTGCTTCTGCAATCCAAAGGCTCTCGCAAAGTCCTGCTATCAAACGGTTTCTTGTGGCGTGATGGGCAGCGTAGGTGATTGCAAGAGGTGGATGTTCGCTCACAATTGCCCCACCTTGCTTGAGCAATAAAGAAAATAGACCCCGATTTTCAGCCGGGTAAATCCGATCGACCGCAACGCCCAACACGACAATGCCCGCTCCCCCAGCGCCCCATGTGGCTCGGTGCGCTTGTGCATCTATTCCCTTTGCGCCACCCGAGATGACACAACGCCCGCGTTGAACTGCCTCTATCGCTCTCAACTTCGCCCACTCCATTGGCCCCGGTGAGGCCCGCCGAGAACCAACAATAGCCTCACTTACGCCATAAAGCGCTGCCGCAGGACCTCGCACAAAAAGAGCTCGCGGTGGGCGACGCAGCCGCTTCAAGTTATTGGGTAGGTCCCATGGAGCAATCACCTGGATATCCAGTTCGGCGATGGCGCGCGCGCTGCGCCTTGCATCTAACCAGCCTTTAGCAGGCACTGTTCTGACGAGTCTCTCCAACTCTTGCTCGGGCTGACTAGAATAAAGTAAGCGTTGCTCATCTATGCGGTTCGTCTTTGCGCTTAAAGCATACGCACATAAGGCTTCGATTAAGTGAATCATGCATTCAACTGAGCAATGCATGTGCCAAGGATAGACCAGAAGAACTTGGGCTTAAATGAAGTAGAACGTCGCAGTGTATCAATATGAGTCGCGCGGCAAGCACGCCTAAACAGGCCAGAAACCATAAAAAAAGGCCGTGAAAACACGACCTTTATTCGTTCTAAATGTTCAACTTACACCAAGGTTGGTGCTTGTTGAGTTGAATCAAGCTTCTTCTTGACTCAGTACGCTACCAGCCTGACGCTCTTTAGAGCGGTAGTAACCGCAGCTTGTGCATACTCGGTGAAGCTTAGTTGGCTCACCGCACTGAGCGCAGGTAACGAACCCTGGCTTCTTCAATGCGTGATGAGAACGAACCATACGGGTTCTTGAATGTGACTTGCGTTTCTTTGGAACTGCCATGGTCTTTTACTCCTGAAGCGCCTTCTAAGTCAGCCAAGTCATTGACTAAACGCTTCCATCCTGATTTCAGCGCCACCTAGGCGCTATCGCGCGGCTTTCACCGGCCGCCAGAGTGATTATTACTCTGGAAGGTTGCGCTACTTACGTCTCGACCAGTTGTTTTGTCAACCAAATTAGCCCGTTTTATTCTACTTTTCATGGATCTAACTCAGATAGATCGCTTGGTTTTTCTTGTTTTTGGCCGAAATTACGGTACTGAAGCCCTTATGAACAGCCTTCTGGAGCACTTTTGCACCACTCTGGCCCGTCTCGTGCCGGCAGATGCATCCTTGATCCTCGCATGCAGTGGGGGCCCTGACTCACAAGTTATGCTCGATCTTGTCGGCGAGCTCCTAGCGAATGGCGCAAAATACACAGTACGAGCCGTTGGCGTAGACCATGGCCTTCGGTCAGAAGCTCAAGCCGAGCTCAACTTAGCCCGGGACTTGGCCCATCAACATAATATTGAATTTCATCGGCTATCCGTTGAACTGGCCCCAACGGGCAATACCCTTCAGAATGCACGAGATGCCAGATACGCGGCGATTCGTGCTTTTTCCGAGCAGTTCGAGTGTCCTCAATTCATTCTCACCGCCCATTCGGCCACGGACCAATGTGAGACCATGGTTCAACGGTTCACCCGAGGCACGGGGCTGCGGGGAGCCAGCGCGATTCATGAAAGCCGCAATGGATTGGTTCGCCCTCTCCTGGCCCATACCCGACATGAAATCGTCAACTATGCGAAATCAAATGGTATTTCATTCGCCCAAGACCCCAGCAACCAAAATAGAACTCGCTCAAGAACCCAAATCAGACAAGATATCATCCCAGTCTTAGACCAACTCAATCCCGAAGCGCAGCGCCATTGGGCGAAGTTTGCTGAACACTCCATGCGTGCGACCCAATTCCTCGATGCACATGCAAAGCCTCTGCTATCCGAAGCCACCGGCCCTCTTGGCTCCCTCAAGGTCCATCCATTGCTGACCCTCGAGAGCTACTTGCGTCAGTGGGTGATTGGACTCTGGCTGGCTGAACACAATCTCCCCGTGGATACTCGCTACATCGAGGAAATCGAGCGCCTTGCCGGCACTCCCAACAAGAAACTAAGCGTTGGTGGAAAATTGGTCATCAACGAGGCTGGGAGTTTATGGGCGCCTCTTGAAGCAACTCAATTTGAGGAAAATTTGGTACTCGGAGAGAAGCTTCCTATTCCAGCTCTAGGCGGATATCTCAAATCTTCGATAATCAAAGAAAAAAAATCGCCATTTTCGCCACTTAAGAGCCCTAGGCAGGTTGCATTCGATGCCGATCGACTCCATCTTGGGTTAAAGGTAAGGCCATGGCGGCTGGGCGATAAATTTCGACCATTCGGCCTTCAGGGTTCTGTAAAAATAGGCGATCTGTTTACAAACCTTAAAATTCCCACGCCCTTGCGCGAGCATTGGCCTCTGGTAATGGATGGGGATGTCATTATTTGGGTCGTAGGTTTGCGAAGAGGCTCTCTAGCACCTATGAGCAATAAGACAGCTAATGTATTATATATGGAATACACCGGAGACATGATCCCGAGTGGTATTTCAAATTCGATGGAGCCGGCCAAGCATTGAGGCCAGCTAACACCGAGGAGTGAACGTGCGGCAAAACCATAAAACCATCATTCTCTGGGGCGTTCTGTTTTTGATGTTCTACCTGATCTGGAACATCATGCAGCAAAACCAGGTTGAACCCACAGAGATGCCCTTTTCTCAGTTCCTCACTGAAGTTGAAAACGGGTCTCTGACAAATATTGCCGTCGAAGTGAAAAATGAGACCGAATTCTCATGGACGAAAGACGGTAAGAAGAGTCGTGCAACAGGCAAGCTCACCGACTCAGTCATCGACAAAATGCAAAAGCAGAAAGTTGGTTTTAAGCTGGTGAGCGAAGAAGGCGGTGCCCTTTGGCAATCCCTGCTCCTCTCTTGGCTGCCAATGGTACTGGTGTTCCTCTTTCTCTTTTTCTTGATGCGGCAGTTACAATCTGGCGGCGGCAAAGCAATGAGCTTCGGCAAGTCCAAAGCACGTCTCATCTCAGAAGGTGGCCCGAAGGTAACGTTTAAGGATGTTGCAGGCGTTGAGGAAGCCAAAGAAGAACTCCGTGAAATCATCGAGTTTCTTAAAGACCCGAAAAAGTTTACTCGCTTAGGCGGACGCATCCCTAAAGGTGTACTCCTGATGGGCCCTCCAGGAACCGGTAAAACCCTTCTCGCACGTGGCGTAGCTGGTGAAGCCGGTGTGCCATTCTTCTCCATCAGTGGTTCCGACTTTGTGGAAATGTTCGTTGGTGTGGGTGCTTCCCGAGTCCGTGACCTCTTCGAGCAGAGTAAGAAACAAGCTCCTTGCATCATTTTTATCGACGAAATTGATGCTGTAGGCCGCCACCGTGGCGCTGGCCTTGGCGGCGGACACGACGAACGTGAACAAACGCTAAACCAGCTTCTGGTTGAAATGGACGGCTTTGAGTCTAACGAAGGTGTCATCCTCGTCGCGGCGACCAACCGTCCTGACGTGCTTGACCCTGCTCTACTTCGCCCCGGCCGATTCGACCGTCGCGTGACTGTACCCAATCCAGATATTTCTGGCCGCGGTATGATCCTCAAAGTGCATACCCGAAAGGTGCCACTGGCCGGCGACGTCAACCTCGAAACACTGGCCAGAGGAACACCGGGTTTCTCCGGAGCGGACCTTGCGAACATGGTAAACGAGGCAGCATTGATTGCAGCCAAGTTGAACAAAACAAAGGTTGAACACGCCGATTTCGAAGAAGCGAAAGATAAGGTCATGATGGGTGCCGAGCGTAAGAGCATGGTCCTAAGCAAGGCAGATCTTCGCTGCACGGCCTACCACGAAGCAGGTCACGCATTGATTGCGCAGTTGCTAAAAAATGCCGACCCGGTTCACAAAGTAACCATTATCCCTCGTGGCCGCGCCCTTGGCTTAACTCAAATGTTGCCGCAAGCGGACCGCCACAATGTTTCGCGTAAATGGGCTCTAGATGCCATCTCCGTGATGTTTGGTGGCCGAATCGCTGAAGAGATTGTCTTCGACGAAATCACCACCGGTGCGGGCAACGATTTTGATAGAGCGTCCGATATGGCCCGAAAAATGGTCTGTAACTGGGGCATGAGTAAAACCCTCGGCCCAGTCACATTTGGCGAGGACCAAACCAATGTTTTCCTTGGACGAGAGATCGGACAAGGTAGCAAGTACAGCGCGCAGACTGCTCAAATGATTGACGCAGAAGTGAAAGATATCCTTGAGACGGAGTACAAACGGGCAACCGACCTCATGGTCGAGCACCGAGAGTCACTCAACCGTATTGCGGAAGCACTGATTGTTTATGAAACCATTGATGGCGATGAAGTTGACCTTCTGATGCGGGGAGAAGAAATGACCCGCGAGCCACCAAAGGTGAAGATGACAACCCGTGAGGACCTCGAAGAGCGCATGAGAGAGAAAGAAAAAGGCAGCGGCCCAGATATCTTGGGACCATTGGCCGGTGGCGCGAAGGCATAACCTACGCCCACTCATGACTCCTCTACCCTCTAGTTTTGAAACCGGGCGCGGATTGCGCCTGGACTTTCACCGCCCTCTCTTTATGGGCATTCTAAACGTAACGCCAGACTCGTTCTCCGACGGTGGAAACTATGCCAGCGTTGAGGCAGTTGTTCACCAAGCTAAGCAGCTCGTGAAAGATGGAGCCACCATTCTAGATATCGGCGGCGAATCCAG
>CAZZDT010000131.1:0-7630 GCA_964652435.1 uncultured Bdellovibrionales bacterium | reverse complement strand
CCACAACCGAAAAACTTTTAAGCTGTGGGGCTGGGGTTGTGATGGCCTGCCGCAGTTTCGAACGAAGTTTCAACGCCTACCAAAAGCTCTTACTAAAATATCCAAACGCGAAACTCGAACTTAGCCCGGTGGACGTTTCTGACCTTCATAACGTCGACGCATTTTGTGATTGGCTGAGTGCCAAAACCGACCACATTGACGGACTTGTCCACAATGCGGGCGTATTGTTGGACGAATACCAAGAAACCGAACTCGGGCATGAAGTAACTTTTGCCACCCACGTATTGGGTCCGTTTTTCATGACATTGAAGCTGAAAAAATTGCTTAGTCGTTCAGGTTCAGGACAAGTCGTCTTTGTGAGTTCCGGAGGCATGTATACCCAACGCCTTAAACCGCGAGCACTTATGGCCCCGGCAGCACATAGCTTCGACGGTGTTCGGGCTTATGCCCAGGCAAAACGTGCACAGGTTGAACTGATGGAACTTCTCGCTGAGGAATTCTCCGAAAGTGGTGTTCGTATCAACGCCATGCACCCCGGTTGGGCCGATACGCCAGGTGTCCAAAACGCCCTACCGATATTCTACAAAACTTTAAAAGGAATCTTGCGTAGCCCCGAAGAAGGCGCCGATACGATTGCTTGGCTTTGTACCAGCCCAGAGGCCCAAAAATTCTCCGGACAGCTCTTCTTAGACCGCCAAGCCCGCACCACGCATGTATTCCCATGGACGCGTACCAGTAAACGTAAAAGCGCAGAGTTGTGGGAAGACCTTCTAGAGCTCATGCCACAAGCTCAAGCCTAAATTCTTAATCGATACGTTGTTTGTTGAGGTAATCAGGGAAGGCAAAGAAAATGCCTGCCTTGAAGTGCATGCGAACTAGGGGACTCAACATACACTCCAAAGGCAGGCGGGTATGAGCGATCTAAAGGGGGGTTAGTATTGCTCACGGAATTGAGCGGCAGCGCCTTGGCTTTCTACGAAGAAAGCAATCTTCTCTTTGATACGCGCTTCGATTTGCCGCACACGTTCTTTTGAAATTTGAAACTTCTCAGCGAGCTCACGCAGAGGCGCTTTGTCATCACCCAGGAGTCTGGCTTGCAAAATTTCACGCTCACGGTCATTCAACTCTTCAGCCGCATTTCCAACCAAAGTTTCAGCGGTTGAACGAGTTTGATGATCAGCCATTTGAGTATCGATGCCCGGCGCGTCATCCGAGATGAACATCGCACGTGTCATGTTCGAATCGTGGCGCACAGGAAGATCAAGTGAGCTGTCTCGACGAGAAACTCTTTGGCTGAGAGTCAGAACGTCCTCTGTAGAGGCTCCCACTTTGTTCGCCAGTTCCTCAAAACGTTCATATTTCTCTTCCGGCTCGAGTGTGTCTTGACCGCTTAGAGTCTTGACTCGATAAAACAATCGACGCTCGGCTGCGGTCGTCCCGATTTTAACCATGGACCAGTTTCGCATGATGTACTCTTGAATTGCGGAGCGAATCCAGAATACCGCGTAGCTGATCAACCGGCAGCCTTTTGATGGGTCATACTTGTTCACAGCCTGCAAGAGCCCGATATTGCCCTCTTGGACCAAGTCACCGATAGGCACTTTGTAGCCGCGGTACTCGTGAGCAATCTTCACGACGAAGCGCAAATTGGCCGCTACCAGGTCTCGCCGAGCCTGTTCGTTTCCAGCCGCAGCCAAAGCGACCAAATCGGCCTCTTGCTCGCGGGTCAAAACGTCCTTTTGACGAGCCTGCTTCATGTAGATATCCATCGTATCCAGGGAGGGTGTCGTAATTGTTCGACTATTCTTTTTGTCTCTAATCTTACTGGTCATCTCTAAACTCCAAGAGTGAACGTTTCGGGGCGCGATTCGTTCAGAACGTTCAAAACGTTCATGTAACTAAAATACCAAAATGGCAAAATTTGGCAACAGAAAAAACGTTCAATTCGTTCAGCGGTGACCGTTTTGATCATTTTTCAAATTAAGCGGCGGTACAGACTTGAAAAATACTTAAAAGAATCCATACTTAGGGGTGTTATGTCCGACAGCATTGACCTGAAAAAACCGAACGAAAAATCGTTCAAATCGAGCACAGAGAGCCTTCTCTCCCCCAAAAAGGCCGCAAAAGTCCTGGGTGTGAGCGAATCCTCGGTCAAAAGATGGTGCGATGCGGGCCACCTGGCGGTGGTAAAAACCAGCGGTGGGCACCGCCGAATCAGCGTTCAAACACTGATGAGCTTCGCAAGAAGTAAGGGACACAACCTAGAGAATCCTCAACTCATCGACTTCCCTGCGATGTCCCAAGCTGCACCCGAGGCTGACTTCGGCGAGCTGTACATGAAACTCGAAGATGGCTTGGCCAACGGATACGAGGATGTTGTTCGCAGTATTCTGATTTCGAAGTGGATGTCCGGTGAGCCCCTGGCCAATATATTCGACAACCTCTTGGCCCCTGCTTTCTCCAACATTGGACACAAGTGGGAAAGCAATCAGATCGAAATATATGAAGAGCGTCGTGCCGTATTAATGGTAGAGCGCTCCTTTGCGGATATGAGACGCCTTGTGGGTCCATCGAAACCGAGTGCTCCCGTTGCTGTTGGCTGCACCCTCGAGGGCGACCCCTACGCTCTGCCAACTGCCATGTGCGAACTAACGTTGCGAGAGCTGGGCTGGAACGCCCAAAACCTTGGCAGCTGGCAACCACTAAAGAGCATGGCTCAGGCAATCAAAAACATCCAACCGCGGCTGTTCTGGCTGAGTGTGAGCAAGGTTGCAGAGCCGGAAACGTTCCCTGAGACGATTTGCAAACTTTACCAAGTGGCCGAAGAGAACAATTGTGCGCTTATCATTGGAGGCCGTGGCGTCACCGATGCCGAGCTACGAAAGCAGCTCGAATTCTCCGGCTATTGCGACAGTATGTCCCACTTCATGAAGCTGGCGAAACAAATTCACTCCGCCTGATTCAGGCGCCCCCTTCATTCCCAATGTCTCGTCATCCTGACGACCGCCCAATCGGTATACGTTTATAATACGTACACTGATTACCTGTACAACGTATCCTTAGACCGGATCTCAATGTGAAAAATACTCAACATTTTTGCAACAAGCATCTTGCCGACTTTCGTCGGCGTAACCTTGATGAATGTAGTTAAACACAAACAACTTTTCTTGTAGGAGAAAAATCCGATGTATGCTTTTCGCACAATGAAACTCATTGCGGGGCTCGCAATTGCAACCAGCAGCCTTGTTTTCACCGGCTGTGGTGACTCTGAGACGACCCCTGATTCGAACACCAACAACGATACGTCTACAACTGATACCACAGATACAACCGACGCATCCGACCTTCAAACCATCGCGGCCATTGCCAGCGGCAACGAAGACTTCTCAATTCTCGTGAGCGCTCTCTCGGCAGCAGACTTGGTGGAAACCTTCCAGGGCGAAGGTGACTTCACCGTATTCGCTCCAACCAACGCTGCTTTCGAAGCACTGCCAGAAGGCACCCTCGACGCTCTGTTAGCTGACAAGGATGCACTCACAACTGTTCTAACCTACCACGTATTGGCAACAAACGTTGCTTCTACTGCATTGGCTGAAGGTAAGAACTTTGCAGCGACTCTACAGGGCGACAACGTCGTTGTGAACGCAGGTGACTCTGGCGTAACCGTAAACGGTGCAAATGTTGTTATCGCTGACATCGCAGCATCAAACGGCATCATCCACGCAATCGACGCAGTTATCCTCCCTCCAACAAATGTTGCTGAGAAGATTTACACATCTGCAGACCACACTACGCTTTTCGCGGCAGTTGAAGCTGCTGGCTTGGGCTCTGCCCTTGCTGGAGCCGAAGCTCTTACAGTATTTGCTCCAACCGATGACGCCTTTGCTGCACTGCCAGAAGGCACCGTTGAAGCACTCTTGGCTGACATCCCTACTCTTACTGCAATTCTGACCAACCACGCGGTTGCAGCAGCGGTTGCATCAACTGACCTTACAGAAGGTCGTGCATACGTTGAGACCCTTGCTGGCACCAATATCACCATCGAATTGGGTACTGGCGTAACCGTATACGGTGAGAACAGTGCAAACGTTACTGCCGCCGATGTTATGGCGACCAATGGTGTTATCCACGTTGTAGATGCGGTTATTTTGCCAGCAGTATCGATTGCAGCGATTGCACGAACCACTGCGGACCTCAGCATCCTCACCAGCGTACTCGAAGACACTGGCCTCTTCAGTGCAGTTGCAAACCTTGAAGCTGACCTAACAGTTTTCGCTCCGCTCAACAGCGCGTTCACACCGCTTCTCGACGACGGTACCATCGCGTCGCTTACAGGCGAGCAACTTGAATCGGTCATCTTGTACCACGTTATTCCAGGCTCTGTTTTGTCAACTGACATCAGCGGCACTGTAATGGTTGAGAGCCTCCAGGGTGACGACCTCAGCGTAAGTGCAGAAAACGGTGGCGTAACCATCAACACCAATGCAACCGTTCAAGCGGCTGACATTACTGCTGCCAACGGCGTTATTCACGTTATTGACGGCGTGTTGATTCCACAACTCTAAGAACCGGTTTCATCCACTCCTAAACCGCCCTGATTGGCTCAGAGAGCCCATCAGGGCGGTTTTTTTTGGCCTACCAATCAACAATTGCTCAACATCTTAGGACCGGCAAACTTAAGCATTTGTAAAGATCAGCGCCAAAATCTACAAATTGGACATTTTCTATACAGCTACCCCTTGAAGATTATGACGCGGTGCCCTTGTTGGGGCTCAAGAGGACGGACTCCCCTCCGGCCTCCAAGCAATGTTCCTTACCCCCAGGGCATTGCGAGTTGTTTTAAAAGTAGAAGTAAAGGAACCTCCCCAATGAAAAAATTAATCTGGACTTTGTCCGTTGCACTCATGGTTGCAGCGTGCGGAACCGAAGCACCCGAAGTAGAACTCGAAACCCTCGATAGCCAAGCTCAGCAGGAGCTGCTCATCACCGATGCATGTGGATACTTCAATCCCATCCCGGTTTATCCAAACCTTGACCTCAACAAGTACCTGGGCACCTGGTACGAACTTGGTACAACCGCAATTGTTCGCAATACATTCGAACGCGGTTGTAGCTGTACGCGAGCTCAATACGACCTGCTCCCCGATGGAAGCGGCGTATCCGTACGTAACACTTGCCGTCTTGAGAACGGTCGTTTTGACCCAATCAACGGTACCGCAAAGTTTACGGACCGTGATGGCGTCTTCGGTGTTGGATTCCCAGAAGGCGACAGCGACGACAAGAACTACTTCGTGATGGACATCATTACCGATGATGACGGCAACTACGATATGGTTCTCGTTGGCGACCCATGCCGACTCTTTATGTGGATCCTGGCACGCCGCCCAACTTTGGAGACAAACCAAGACTACGAAAACTACCACGCACTCCTAAACTACGCCGAAGCAAACGGTTACAACACCGATGCATGGTACGTGAACTTCCAGCCAACAGAGCAAGCAAGCTGTGGTTGGGATGCACCGAAGTGTGAAGAAGTGGTTGTTGGCAGCTACACAACCGGATGTCAGTATTTCTGGCAAGGATGCAGCGATGACTACGCAGAAGTATCAACCAGCAGCTGTAAGCTAGGCTGGTGGGACTTCGCTCGGACCGGACGCAAGCGTTCATGCGAGCGCCGCGAACTGATCTGCCAATAATTTCAGATGACTTGTCCCTGAGATGGTTGAAATCCATACAACCAACCCCCATCCTAGGTTTATGGAAAAAAAATCATCTCAGGGCCCCTCTGATTCATTTGAAGTGTTCTTCGACGGTGGCTGCCCTCTTTGCGCCAAAGAAATCGACTTCATCCGCTGGCTGGACCGAAAAGGTTGCCTCATCTTCACCGACATCGACGCCAGCGACTTCAATCCCATCCAAGAGACGGGTCGCGATTTTGAGACCCTCATGGCTTCAATCCACGGTCGACTCTCGGACGGAACCATCATTCACGGTGTAGAGGTATTCAGGCAGCTCTACGGACGCACCGCATTCAAATGGGCTATTCCACTGACCAGATTACCCGGAATTACCCAAATCCTTGATTTATTGTACGATTTCTTTGCCCGCTATCGCCTTCGAGTAACAGGCCGGTGCACACCCGAGCTCTGCTCGCCCGACAAGCAGTAATCCAGTCTGGTAGCGCTAACGCGAATCTCAACATTTTCAATTGACAGCAAGCCCTTCCAACTGGTCTGAGCGTCGCATACCCAATAGCAGAGCGAGCCTGTCATGACGTCTACCTCATCGAACTCCAACCAGAGCATTCAATTCCCGGAATGGGCGATTTATTACCGATTGGCTGTGTTCGCGTTGGCCTTGGGTTTTTGGCTCTACTACGTGGGGCGGCACCCATTCGATGCAACCGGCGGTTGGCGATACCTCACCAACTGGGGGCACTCATTTAATTTGCTGGCACTCACCTGGGCTCTAGGCTCCCATAAAATCCCAATGCTCCAGGCACGTAATCCCATACTGCCAACCGCGCTCACGATGGGTACCATCGTGGTCATCCTGTATTGGAGTCTCTACATCATGGACCCCGCCTTGGTGAACGGGGCCAATCCCCTCCCGTGGTATTCTGAATGGTACATGCATCTCGGCAGCACGGTGACAGTCTATATAGAAGCCTTTCTAATCAATCGGTCACCCACCACACCACGCCGCGCTCTTATACCATTGGCTTGCGTCGCAACTTGCTACATTCTGTGGATAGAGATGGTTGTCCCAAATTACAACAATCGCCCATGTGGTCTTACCACTGATATCTGTGGCTATCCTTATCCTTTCCTTAATGACCTATCGGTTACATCCAGGTATAGCCTTTACCTCGGTGCTTTCATGGCCATGGTCGTTCTCTGCGCTGTTATCATTAAGATCTGGGGCCGTGTCACATCGCGTTAACCTTGACCGATCATTACCTTCACCCCTGCGACATTATTATTACAAAACACCCCATTGAAAACTCCGGTGAAGGGACCTAGCTTAATCTTGGGTCGCGCGGGGAATGAGTCCCAATTCTAAAAAATTAAAAGGAGTATACCGTGGAGGTATTGGTACGAGCTGCCGAAAGTGGTTGGGTTCCGGATCCGTTTATTCGGTGGGGAATTCGCAAATTGGTTTCAGAGCGTCTTGAAGACGAACAAGCAAAGAACTTTGACGAAAGTCACGCGGCTTGGCTAGCCTCTTTGGAAACATCACCGATTGCGATCAACACCGGAGATGCCAACGACCAGCACTACGAAGTACCGCCTCGATTTTTTGAACTCTGTTTAGGGCAACACCTCAAGTACAGCGGTTGCGAGTGGAACCCACAAACACCTTCCCTCTCCGATGCCGAGGCAAACACCTTAAAACTTACGTGTGACCGGGCCCAACTGGCCAACGGACAAAACATATTGGAGCTTGGTTGCGGTTGGGGTTCCTTGTCCCTATGGATGGCGCAGCATTATCCCGAAGCCAATATTACCGCCGTCTCCAACTCAGCGCCTCAACGTAAGCACATCATGCTACGGGCCGAAGAGCGGGGACTGAAAAATCTCAATGTCATCACGTGCAACATGACACAGTTTAAGCCAGCTCAGCAGTTCGA
>CAZZDT010000130.1:0-7635 GCA_964652435.1 uncultured Bdellovibrionales bacterium | reverse complement strand
ATCCACTCGCCTGAGCAGTCCGTGTAGATGAGCAATTTGAAAGAAGGGCGCAACAGTATCGATGGCCTGATTTGTATGAGCAGTTTTCTTAAAAGGAGCAATTGCATCTTCAATGATCTCTAGATCGCTATGACTGCCGTACGAATAATGCTTATCGAATCCTTCTAGGCTCCATTCGTTTTCTTGCGCCCACCGAAAGATTCGGTCGTAACCAAAAAAGAGTTCATCGGCGCCTTCACCGCTTAGCACAACGGTATTGTGTTCCTTAACTGCCCGAGTCATTTTGTAAAGAAGCACTTCGTTGGGTACAGAGAGCGGCTCTTGCCGTTTCTGAATCATCCACTTGGCTTGTTCTATAAACTGGTCATTGTTAATGAGTACTTCGTGATGAGTGCTGCCAAAGTCTTTGGCAGCAATTTGGCCCCACGAAAACTCATTGAGTTGTTCAAAACCAACTGTCCATGTGTGCGGCTTATCTGCAAGACCTGCAATCAACGTACTGTCGACGCCCCCGCTTAGGTAGCTTCCGATTTCAACATCGGAAATACATCTGTACTGGATAGCGTTGATCAAAAGCTCACGGATTTCCTCGTCTGTAGGAGCCGGCTTTGGACTGCTGTCTAAACTCCAATATCGATGGAGCGTTCCATTCACCATGTAATGGCCCGCAGGAAACATCTTGATTTGAGAATATAACGTATGTTGGTTGAAGAACGTTCGAAGTTTACGGTATTGCCTGATGCCAATTGGGTCGTAGTCCACTTTGTCCAATAGCATTTTGATGGCGCCCAGTTCCGAACCGAAAACATGACCTTGAGAGGTCTTGGAATAATAGAGAGGTTTGATTCCCAATCGATCTCGAGCAATAAAAAACGACGAGGTTTCTGTATCGATGATTGCCATCGTAAACATGCCATTGAGTTCTTCAAGCATGTTTGCACCGATTTGTGCGTAGAGCTCGATCAATATTTCAGTATCTGATGATGTTCTCTGAATAATATTGTATTTTTTCGCCAGTTCCCGGAAATTATAAATTTCGCCGTTAAATACAATACAGTAGCGTTTGTCGTGGGACCAGAATGGTTGATTACTTCTCGATTCAAGATCAAGAATCTTTAGTCGAACATGCCCAAGCTGGAATTGATTGTGTTGGAGAGTTTGGGGTTCTACATCGGGACCGCGATGTTTCATGTACTCTAAAGCGTTCCTAAAGTGATTGTTGTCGAAGTTGCAATCTGCTGCAAACAGTATTCCACACATTTAAGATTCTCTTTGCTTTGCGAGCATACGCCCTTTTACTTTGGGGTTGTGTCTTGTTGAATTTCTTTACGACGCTCGAGAAGAATTTCATTAACCAGAGTTGACGATGTGCCTTGAGTATACGGGAAATAGACTATTTTGACGTCTACCTCTTTAAACTGTTGGTCTAAGGTCTTCCACTTTTCGGATTGAAACCAGTCGTCACCGACAAACATCACGTCAAACTTGAGGCGTTCCCATGCATCGAATTTATTCATGTGATTTTGTGGAACCACTGCGTCAACATATCGAACACTTCTGAGGATTTCGTATCGCTCTTGATATGGGATCACTGTGTTCTTGTTTTTGTATTCCATCATGATTTCATCGGTCGTGAGTCCAACAATGAGTTTGTCGCACATTGACTTTGCATTACGCAGTAAGTTGAGATGACCAATATGGAATAGGTCGTATACTCCTGTGGTATATCCGATAATCATCTTTTAACCTCTTCGCTCGTTATCAGGTTTTATTGGATGCAGGTGCCTTGATTTTATTTTGAAGCGCCTTGAACAGGTGACCACCAACGACCCTGAACTTCTGCGGGTAATATTTCAGGTAGGTAGGGTCTCGAGCAATCATTTTAAGCTCTTTCTTTGCCCAAGCCATAATGATTTCAGGACTGTAAACGGACTTTCCAATCTCGTCAGCATTAATATCTAAGGAGATTGTTTTGCCTGCTTTCAATTTGTTGAACTCTCGTAACTCTTGCTTTTGGTCTGCGAGATGATTGTAGTCCCAGAAACCCAATTTAACATCGAATGATTTCTTTAAGCTCTGGCAGTCTTCCAGAGTGACGTTGGTAACTTGAGCGTTTGGAAACAGTTTCGCGCATGCATCTGTAACCATTTTGAGAAAACGGTCTTCACATCTTCCTAGAACAGCCACGCTTTTGACTTTTTCAATTTTGACTTTCTTGAGTTGTTGGGATTTTAACTTCTCTAACATGGTGACCAGCATAAAATCTTGGGCTTGCTGCTCACTGGCTTCATAAGCCTTCTTAAAGCGATTGAACTCCTCTTCGAGTCCCAGCTCCTCGAGCTTTCCTGATAGGTCATTTTGTTCCAAGAGGTCGTCTTGGGGTTTGAAGAACTCCTCTAGGTTCTTGTCGTGGTCGTACATAAATTTATAAGTGTTTCCCCGAATAGCAGTGACTCGCTGGGGCTGAAACATAAACCGACCATCAGACCGAACGAGCACTTCCTCAAAGTCGTCTGGCTTAATGTCTTTGTTGAGAAGTGGGAAGAGCGAGCGCCCAAAAGGTCGAATAAGGGTATTTTGGGGGTAATTGATGTCGAAGTACTCAAGGAGCGTCGGCATGAAGTCCAACGTTGAAATAGTTTGCTCGATGGGTCGAGCTTCGATGCCCGGGTATTTCACACAAAGTGGAATTTTAATTTGGTCGTCCGTAACAAGAATGTCGTGTGTCAACCCAAGTTCTCGTAGTCGCTCTGCATTGAGTCCACGTTTAGGGTCCAAGTAACCGTGGTCGGCAGTTACGATGCAAAAGCTGTCGTCCCAAATCCCAGCATCCTTTAACATGCTAATCGCTTTTTTGACCACATCATCGGTCGTTGGGTCGAGTCGAATGTTGTACCAAATGAACATAAACTGTGGCTTGTCGAGGTCTGCTTTTTCTAGATAGTTCTCGAGGACCTCATTGACCTTATAATTCGGCCATCGTTTTTGGTTCGCCTCAAGCCCTTCGGGGTAGTACTCTTTGCCAATAGGGTTCAGCAATTCGCTGAATACAGTTCTTGTCTCTAGAGAGTTCAGGAAAGCATTAAATTTGAATCCTTTTTCCTGAAAGAGCGAGGGTATGGATGGCATTAAATCGGGATAGTATTTGAAGTCGGAATAGTTTTTTCCCAGAAAGTAGGATGGGATACTGGTCATCATAGCTGAGATTGACATAACGGAGCTTGGAGCTGAGGTGATGGTGTTGATGAACTCAACACAGTCGGAACCCAGTTCATCCATCAGTGGGAGTCGATCGCGGTCATCGCCTGCCTCGTAGGTTCGCATTGCATCAACAACAATCCATACAACGTGTTTCGCTTTTTTATTCATGGGTCTTTCCCTCTCCCGTGCTCCAATCAGAGGCGGTATCCGCCACGGATCAGTCGAAGCTCTATCTCACTATTGATGGACCCTTGCAAGGCTGCGACCCTGCCCGGACAAGGGTTTGGGGACTGCGCCACGCCTTGGCCGAGGCTGCGGATTTAAGGGCTTGTCCAGTTTCTGACCAGGGGGGGGGGCGGTCGGAATTTGCGCTAAGTCGATGACCGCAGAGAAATAACCTATTGAAATCCAGTAAAATAGGAGTTGTTTGGAGCCGACTGCAAAATGGCTAAAGCAGCCTACGACTGCAGCGGCAATGGATGTAAGAATGACGACTTTGCCGGCCTGAATGAGCTCTACATTGAGGGATTTTAAGTAGCTTTTAGCCTCGCGCAGTAGTCGAAGATAAATAGAGAGAATGGCCAGGGTGCCAAAAATACCTACGTTGATGAGTAAAAGAAGAACATGGTTTTGCGTGTTGTGTTTGGTTTCTAGGGTCAAAAATTCGCGGGGGCCGCTGCCATAAAGAATATGATCAATGTCCCGGAGATGATGCATAGCAGTTTTCCAGATTTGATATCTGCCAGAGGAGACCTCGTTGTATTGCTGTGCCTCAGATGCACTGATCTGCATCAGGGATTCGTTCCATAGTTCCCGGGATAAGTAGAAGACTCCCACCAAGGATATGAATGAGAGTAGTTGTTTCGAGCGCTTTGATATGTTGGCGTAGAACAAGAACCAAAAGAGAGCAGTTGCGAGAAGAGCCAAGTTACTGCCCCGGGATCGGGAGGTCACGATGACTGCAATTGCTGCTAACGGTAAGCATTTGACAAACCCACTTTTTGACTTGTGCCGAATCAGAAAGAGAAATGGTAAACTGATGACCAAAATACTGGCGATGGTGTTTCCTGTGCCGATGTAGCCACCCTTTATTTTGTTGGAGAAGCCATAGGTTATTTTATCTAGGCCGTAGGAGATGATCATGCTTGCGACCGTGACGATCACTGCTCCGTAAAGATACTTCGATTTGTTATTCTTGATGAGCCAGGTTGTGACCAAAACGCTTGATAAAATGATTGTTGGAGCGATGGTGTAGGTGATTAAAGCTCGGGTAGCTGAGACGGATTCGATGCCTTGAGTGGCTAAAAAGCTCTCATAAAGAAAGACTAAGAAAGCGATGGCATAAAGTTTCCAGAATCGTAAACTGAAGTGGTCCACCATTTTGCGTCGGTGCATGACGACTCGAATGATGAAAGAGATGCAGAACAATGAGAAGGCTAAACTTACATCCGTAACTGCACTGATATTCAATGCTCGCCGAGCAAAGTCTGGTGAGAGCGGAGATACCAGCATGAGTACGGCGGCAACCTCCGTTTTATAAATTGCGATGATGGCGAGCACACCCAGAGTAATGGCGACCCCGCTGCCTCCAAAGGAGCGAAGAGAGATGGCTCCGGTGAAAGCACCGTAGAAGAGTATCAAGGTCATGCAGATTAAAGCGATGATGTACCCAAGTTGCTTGTTCACTGTGATCGAGCCCGTCTAAGAAATGGGTGGTGTTGTTTGGTTCCTATACTCTTTCGATGGAGCTTATTAACTGATGTTTTTGCTTTTCACAACAGTACGAAGGTCCTGAAAATATTGACTTTTTTAGATTTTCTTCGAGGTGATGGGGGGTCTTCAAGTGCTAGAGGGAACTCCTTCAGGGCTTCGGGACTGATTAGCTTCTTTTCAGGGTTTGTTTCAGCTCCACGACCATCGATTTGATGTTGAAGTAAAACACAGTCTGTCCCTGGAGTTTGAGCGATTTTTTATAGTGGTAGTAAGCTCCTACGAAAACAGCCAATTCAGAGAAGCAGACTGCCATTCCGCACCCTGTAGCAGCGTAAATGGGTAAGAAGGCAAGCAGTAAAATCCCACGGATTCCCAGTGCAACCAGACGTTGAATGGCTTTGATTTCTGGCCGACCGGTTCCTACGAAGAACCCAGAGAGGATTTTATTTAACGATATAAACTCTGTTGAGAACGCCAAGAAGATAAATGGAAGATATGCAGGCAGATAGTCCTCGCCGTAAGCAAAATAAGTGAAAACTGGCATAAAGCCCAGACTGGCGAAGATTGCGATTGCCATCGGCAGTAAGATTTTGTCCAAGATTTTATTAGCCAGCTCGATGGCCAGGTCTTTGGTGCGACGACTCAATTCTGGAACCATGACGAGTCCGATGGCCCTTGAGACAATCAGCAATTTACTAGAGAGGTTTTGGGCTACAGCATAAATTCCTGCATGGGTTGGCGTGAGGAATGCACCGATGAGCAATTGGTCTATCTTCGAAGAAAGCGCGCCTGTGATGTTGTTAAGATATGCGCGCAAGCCATAATGGAGCATTTCTTTGAACGCGTCATGATCCCATGAGGGCAGAAGAGTTTTACTTCTTTTGAGTTCAAAACCAATTAAAATGACGGATGCAAGGGTTACCAAGATATCTTGATAGATATAGCCCTCAACGCCAAGTTTGAGCTCCAGCATGAAAAATAAAGTAAGAATGAATCGAAGAATGGTTGGGATGACATCAATCAGAAGATTGTATTCTTTGATTTTGTTTAAAGCTTTAAGAGAGGCTCGATAATAAAAAAGACCGACGTTTAAGGGCGTGCAGAGAAATACGATGTGGAGTAAATCCCGGGGGACATTGGAGTCGTAGAATTTAGAGAAAATCCATTCTTCTAGAAGCAGTAAAAGACCTGTGCTGACGGTAGAAAGCACAATGGCGAAGGTAAACGCTGTCCCTAAATATTTTGCTTTCTCTTCCGGATTTTGTCCTACGAGATACGTTAGTGAGTTCGAGATACCCAAATTCATAAATTTGATGAGAATAGGTGGGAATAAGAGCAGAAGAATTCCCTGCCCAAAACCATGAGGACCAAGCAAACGCGCGTATATAATAGAGGTGACCAAGCCCGAAACAAGTAAGAATACTCTAGTTGATAGAGTATGTAGCATCTTCTCTTTAAAGCTCATGATGCTTCCTCTTTGGTCTCGACTTAATGCTTCTGTCTAGACGAGTCTTGATTTGACTCGTGTGTTGTTCAGCCTTCAAGTTGAAATGGCGTTGAAGTGCGCATCGACTTTATGGCTTGAAAGGTTGCCACCATAGATGCGTGAATTTCTTCAAAGCTGATCGGGCAGGGCTCTCCTTTACGGATCGCCTCTAGGAATGCGGCAACGGTTTCAGCTTGTCCCTTATCTTGGACCAATAGTTTTTTCTGATATGGTTTTCCTGAACCGTAAATCGTTAGTTTTTTAAAATCATCAAGTACAGCGGTTTTACCGTTGCGATGGACCTCAATATACTCTTTTCCTAGCTTCTTTGAACCGTTGGCAAAATAAAAGATTGAACCAGTAGACCCGTTTGCGAACCGAAGATGGATGCTTACGATATCTTCTAGGTTTTCAGGATCTTCCACATTAGATGCGAAGACTTGAGTAGGCAAAGAGCCGTTGATGTAAATGAGGTAGTCGATAAAATGGCATCCTTCACCGATGATGCGACCGCCACCAATGTCCTCTACCTGCATCCAAGAGTTTTTGTCCATCTCGCCAGCATTCACTCGATAAATCATGGACATGGGCCCCTCACCGATCTGAGACTTCAATTCCTGAGTGAGCGGTGAGAACCGGCGATTAAAGCCAACCATGAGACGCGGTTGAACCCCCGATTCTGCCTGCGAGTTCAATGTTTCTGTGATGGTTTGGAGCTGCTCCATATTGAGGCATAACGGTTTTTCCACAAAAACATGTTTGCCTTCGTTGAGTGCTTTTTGAGTATAGGAAGCGTGGCTGTCGTGTCGGGTGGCGATAAACACTGTGTTGATATCGGGTGATTTAATGAGATCGTTTTCTTGTGCCGTGCAGAATTCAAAACCGTATCGTTCTGCTACTGATCTCGAACTGGTTCCTCGGGAAGTCATTACTCCTTTAAGCACGGTACTTTGGTGAGACGAAACGTTTGGTAGAAGATGATTCATTGCGTAGCTGCCGGCTCCAATGAAGCCTACGCGAACTTCTCCGCTCATAGCGAGTTTACCGGTCGCGACTTTTTTACTGGATTTTATGGATTCTCGTGCATCGTACTCTATCAGAATTCCGCAATAGGGTGTTTCAGAGTCAAGGATGAGATCATATGCCTCAGGAGCTTGCTCTAGTTTGAATCGGTGGGTGGTGACAAAGTTTAGGTCCATGTTTTGCGAAGCAAGAAGCTGTTGAAAGGCCTGCAT
>CAZZDT010000129.1:0-7654 GCA_964652435.1 uncultured Bdellovibrionales bacterium | reverse complement strand
CAAACTGCCCAAATGCATCCGTTGGGTCCATGCTCCGCCAGAAAACTTCCAAAAGCTGCGAGAAACTGATCACCCGTGAATCGTAGGTAATTTGCACCGCCTCAGTGTGCCCGGTTTTCCCACCAGCCACTTCACGGTAGCTTGGGTTGATCTCCGGGCCCCCGGTGTAGCCGGAGACAACGCTGCTCACACCGGTCAATTTCTCAAAAGGCGGCTCCATGCACCAGAAACAACCGCCCGCAAATGTTGCTTTTTGCAGGCCTTTTTCCGATTTGCCCGATTCTGCCGAGGCAATGGAAACACTGGACAGAGACAAAACGACCCATGTCACCATCAAGATGCATATCCGGTTTAACTTGTTCATTGCTGACTCCCGTTCAATGACTCAGTGCATGGAGAACACCGCGCCCAACTCAAATATTCCATTCTGGATAAATTGACCACATCTGGCCGTTGACATGTGCTCAAATACGAGCAGACTGTGCCCCTAGAGGAGAATTGAGATGTTGAATCCAAGTGTGGCTCAAGCGGTGATTGACCGCGGATTGTTTCTGGGTGCTGATTTTGTGGACCTCTTCGTTGAGAATCAAAAAATCACCGAGGTTGAACTGCTTTCCAGCAAAATCGAGAAAATCAATTCAGGCATCGATTTCGGTGTTGGAATTAGAATGGTCGTGGGACGACGGGTACTCTACGGATACACCAACCACACAGATCAACAAGAATTGCTTCGGGTAATTTCACTCATTGCCGCCCAACTGAAAGCCGAAGGCAAAGAGCACTCGACCTCATTCGTGAAGCAAGAACTGGCCAATCGACACCCTGCTCAGCATCCTCTTTCAACCGGTTCAAACATCGATGCGAAAGTTGAGTTCCTGAAAAAGATGGACGGTGCAGCGCGCGCCGAACACAACTTTGTCCAGCAGTTTATCGGTCGTATTCTACAGCGTGAGCAACAAGTAGAAATCTTCAACTCCGATGGCCTGCATGCTCAGGATGTGCGCCATTACTGCAGAATTGCCGCTACGGCGGTAGCCGAAGATGGTGGTGAACAAGCATCTGGTTACGTTGCTCCCGGCGCCCTTCAAGGCTGGGAATTCAACACCAATCATGAAGCCAGTGACCTTGCACAACAAGCCGCCAAACAAGCACTTGTAAAACTGCACGCAGCAGATTGCCCTTCTGGAGAAATGCCAGTGGTTATTGGCAACGGTTTCGGCGGCGTTATTTTTCACGAAGCATGTGGTCACCTTCTCGAAACAACATCCGTTGAGAAAAAAGCCTCGGTCTTTCACGATAAAATGGGTGAGATGATTGCCAACCCTGTGGTGAGTGCTGTGGATGACGGCCTGCTTGAAAATGCCTGGGGTTCTATCAACATTGATGATGAAGGCATGCCAACCAAGCGCACCCAGCTCATCAAAGACGGCAAGCTCACATCTTTCATGGTCGACCGTGTCGGCGCTATGAAAACCGGCTTTGAAGCGACTGGCTCTGGCCGACGTCAAAGTTATAAATTCGCACCCGCATCGCGAATGCGCAACACCTTCATTGAAGCGGGAGATTCCAACCTCGATGAAATGCTGGCCAGTGTAGACCGCGGCATTTATGCCAAGAAGATGGGCGGCGGCTCCGTTCAACCGGGCACCGGTGAGTTCAACTTCAATGTCCAAGAGGGATATCTGATTGAAAATGGAAAAATAGCTGGCCCTCTCAAGTCAGCGACCCTTATCAGTACGGGACCGAAGGTACTTAAAGAAATCAGTATGGTGGGTTCAGACCTAGAACTGGCCGCCGGCATGTGTGGTTCCGTCAGTGGGGCCGTGCCTACAACCGTTGGCCAACCTGCACTGAAGGTCGACAAAATTCTTGTGGGAGGTCAGTCATGAGCAGCACCAACAGTGAAATCCTCGCAAACGTTATCGACATCGCCAAAAACAAAAATGTAGAGGCAGATGTCATTTTAACTCAGGAAGAGCAACTGGGCCTCAAAGCAGACCGCGGTGACTTGTCCGAGTACAAAGTTACGTCCTCGCGATGTGTTGGCGTGCGCGTTGTTCAGGGTACTCAGGTGGGCACCAGCTACTCAGAATCGGTGGAACAATCGAGTCTAGAGACAATGGTTCAAACCGCCATCGAAAATGCTGGTTATGCCAAGGAGAATCCGCACGAAAAGATCTGCGCTGAAAAACAAGACATCACAGACTGGACGGCTAAAACCTGCTTGGAAGATGACACGAGCGTAGAAGACAAAGTCGCGCTCACGTTGGCCCTCGAAAGTGGTCTTTCTGGGCGTGATATTGAAGCCAAAGCTCCCTACAATGCTTTTTCCGAAATCAAGTACGAAGTGGCCATGGCCAACACACTGGGACACGCCTGCTCTCACAAAGAGCGCCAATTCAGTTGCTATACCTACGCCCTACTCGACCACGAAGGTAAACAATCCATGCATTTGGGTTATGAAGTGGGACGACAGTTCAAAGAATTAAGTGCTCAGCGCGTAACGGACGAAGCATACGAAACGGCCAAAGATTTACTGGAAGGCACTCCAATACCAACGGGTAGCTACGAAACCATTTTTACCACTGACTGTTTGAATGACCTCATGGGTGCGTTTGGTATGTGCTGGTCGGGTATGTCGGCCATGAAAGATATCAACCCACTGCGCGACAAAGTAGGCGAAACCGTGGCTCATCCCGAATTCTCGCTTTACGACGACCCTGCTATTCCTGGTGGCTTCTCACTGCAAGCGTTCGACAGTGAAGGTTTCGCGACCATGCGTACACCCATTGTTGAAAAGGGTAAGCTGTCCACCTTTTTACACAACAGCGTGACCTCAAGCTTCTTTGGATTACCCAATACTGCCAATGGTTCCCGTGGAACCAAAGGCTCATTGGGCGTATCCCCCAGCCACCTCTGTATTGGAACCGGTTCACAGAATGATTCTGATGTAAAAAGTGGAACCTACCTCGAGCTGGTCAGCCTGCAAGGCCTACATTCAGGCGCCAGCGCCATCAGTGGCGATTTCTCATTCGGTGCCAGCGGCTTTCTCTATGAAAATGGCGAACGCAAGCAAGCTGTACGAGGAGTGACGGTTGCCGGTAACTTCTACAAAATGCTTCAGGAAATTGTCGCCATTGGAGACACCACCCACAGCGACCACTCTAAGTCGTTTTTCGCTCCGCTCATCCGTTTCGACAAACTAAGCGTTGCCGGAGCGTAGAGCCCAATAGAATCGGCATGTTGCTCTTGCAGTATGCGCTGCTTCTTCCTATCACCGTTGTTAACTATTGCGCCCTTATCCAAAGAGGATGGCGCCTTTGACTCGGGAGGAAGAATGCAACTCTTAAATCCAAATGATTACAAACGTGACCACAACGATAAACGTTCACAAGAAATTGCTGAGAAGACCATCGCGTTTTTCGAAAGCAAGGGATTGGGTAAAATCAAAGAAGATGACCAATCCCAGATTTGGTACGACGACTTTCTCAATTTCGTAAAAGAAAACGAAGTATTCTCCACCCTACTCACACCAGAGGGATATGGCGCAGACGACTCCCGATGGGATATGTGGCGCATCAGTGAGTTCAACGAAATTCTTGGTTTCTACGGACTTTGCTACTGGTACACATGGCAAGTCACAATTTTGGGACTCGGCCCCATCTGGATGGGCAAAAACGAAGAGCTCAAACACAAAGCAGCCAACATGCTTAAAAATGGCGGTGTCTTTGCCTTTGGTTTGTCAGAGCGAAACCACGGTGCCGATATCTACTCTACGGGGATGAAACTAAAGCGTCAGGAAGATGGCACTTACATCGCCAACGGTAGCAAGTACTACATTGGTAACGGCAATGTTGCAGCCATGGTTTCTACCTTCGGTATGATTGAAGACACCAAAGAATACGTTTTCTTCACGGTCCGCAGCGACCATGAAAAATACGAGTGTGTGAAAAAGATTGAAACATCTGGTGTGCGACAAGCATTCGTTTCAGAATTTGCGCTTCACGATTACCCGATTACCGATGCAGACATTCTCACAGTTGGCCAAGAAGCCTGGAACTCTGCGTTGAACACCGTGAACGTTGGTAAATACGAACTGGGTTTTGCGTCCATTGGCATTGCGACCCATTGTTTCTACGAAGCCATCAATCATGCGGCCAATAGAAATCTTTACGGGCAATACGTTACGGATTTCCCGCATGTGAAAAAACTGTTCACCGAATCTTATGCACGATTGATTGCTATGAAGCTCTTTGGTGCACGGGCTGCAGATTATATGCGCGTAGCATCGGATGATGACCGTAGATACTTGCTCTACAATCCAATCATGAAAATGAAGGTCACCAGCCAAGGTGAGCAAGTAGTAGGAATGTTGCACGACATCATTGCCGCCAAAGGCTTCGAGCAAGACACTTATTTTGAAATGGCCATTCGAGACATTGGCATGCTGCCAAAACTTGAAGGCACTGTTCATGTGAACATGGCCCTGATTGTGAAGTTCATCCAGAACTATTTCTTTGGCAACATTGAGTACCCCGAAGTGCCTAAGATGGATGCTGTTCAAAATGACAGTTACCTCTTTAATCAAGCCTCCGGTGGCCTTGGGACGATTAAGTTTCCTGACCATGCTCTGGCCTTTGAAGGTCTCTCCACACCTAACTTGGATATCTTTAAAGAGCAGCTCGCGACCTTTAAGAAAACTCTGATGAAAGCTCCACCTTCACCAAAACAGGCGAAGAACATGGACTTCATGCTGGGTGCCGGTGAGCTATTCACCCTGATTGCCTATGCGCAACTGATTTTGGAGAATGCGAAAATCTACAACCTAAGCGATGACCTTGTGGATACCATCTTTAACTTCATGGTTCGCGATTACTCGGAGTACGCGCTTCAAATGGTTCTCAATCAGGACCTGACCGAAGACCAAGAAGCGCTTTTTAAAGAGATGATTCAAAAGCCAAACAATGACCCCGCGCTTTTTAACCGGGTTTGGGAAGAATCGGTCTATTCTCTTAAAGACCTCTACAAAATGAATGCTTAAATAAAAAAGCAGCCACACCCTAAACAGGCGTGGCTGCTTTTATCACTTCATCAATCTGCGACTACTCGGAGCAACCAAACTGAAAATCGTAGGGTTCGCCTTCCGAAATACCAGATTCATTGACGTTCAAAGAGCCCTTCCAGTCCCACCCACTGGTGGTTTGAGGATAGAGACAATCTTGGCCAATCCCGCTGACGGCAACCGGTTCTTGATTCGGGGCATACTTAAAACCACTGAAGGTAAATACGCCAAATCCACTTCCCTGCCCAACAAAGAATTCGCCAGACTCGAGCCATGCATTGCCCAAATCAAGTGGAGCAAACGGATTATCTCTTAATTCCAGAGATAACGGATAACTTGGTCCCAGAGTGCTTAGGTCCGCCGCATTCTTAAACGTAATGGTTCCGCTTACAGTCTCACAATCTTCGGCCGTCTCGACCATCGCAAGGATGGTTCCATCGGGGCTGGGAATCACTTGCAAGGGTGCCATGACAGCCACCATGCTACCTGGCGCGCCACAACCCTTCATGTAGATGGTATTGGAGCTGGCCACCGTTGTACTGTTTCCATCAAGCGTCACTTTTTCAAATGTCAGCGGCCGATTCTGATATCGATAGCTGCCGTTTGTATATTCGTCCGATACCGGTTGTGCACGACCCACAATGAAGTAGCCTTCAGAGTGCATATACCAAGCACTGTCCACTGTGCCGGCCATACGTGGCCCGATAGCCGCTCGTGCATTCAAGTTCGATGCATCGGCTTTATAAACCTGAATTTCGTGATTACGTGTTTTGTAGTTCGTGGCACCAAATTCTCTGCGGCGCTCATAAATAGACTTAAATACAATCACAGACTCTTCGTCATCAGACCAGACACCACTTCGCCAGTCTTCCTTGGTTTCCCATCCACCACAGGCGGAGGTCGTCAAGACAAGCGCGGCCAATAAAAGATAATTTATAAAACGGTTCATGGGGAGGATCCTTATTCTTAGGTTATTTGAGCTGCCCATAGAGGCAGCAAACGCACCTGTCTAGCCCCGAAATCTATCGAACTTTGAGATTTTATTGAGTGAATATGGATTAGACCACTAAAAAACGGTTACCGACTGCAATAGGCCTGCATGGAGATCACATTGGTCCAAGAGAAGAAACCATGGCTGGTACTGTGGCGAGTTTGAATACCCGTGATGGTGCCATCGGGGCACTGACGCTTGAGCTCCGCAAATGCATCGTCTGCATAATTGGTTTCTTTCACAAAACCCATCACAACAAATTGCTCAAACTCTGCTTGAATGAGGCGGTACTCGCTTAGCGGAGCCTCCAGCGTGTAGTCCGATGTATGGTTCTGGTGCAAAGCATGGGTACAACCCGTGGCCGCCAACACCAAGAGCATGGCGGCGGCGTATTTCAGGACCTTCATTCAGTCGCTCCTACGCAATACCCGGTGGCCGTTAAGCGGTAAGCATGGGCAAACAATGGAAAATAAACAATATTTTCCTGTTTGGTTAAGACACCTTCCACTCTTCCATTGGGGCACTGAAGCGCAAGCGATTTTGCAAGGTCATCCACAAAACCGTTATCAAAACTAATCAAGAAAGGAAGAAACTTCACTTCCTCCACCATCACCGGCCGGCTTCTATCCACCGGGATACTTGATGTGGAAACTGATCCCAGATGCACACAACCAACGAGGCCCATGCTTAACATCAATGCCAATGCGAAAATATTTTTCATCACACGCTCTTCCTATAAACAATAACCGATAAGTTTGACGATTTCGCCGCTCACCACTGGATACTTCGCGGTTTCACGAACCGATGTGAGGCCACTGATGCGACCACTGGGACACTTCAGTTTAAGCTGATGGATCAAATCATCGGTATAATCATCGCTGAAAACGGGATTGCCAGTTTTAGGACCCATCTGAAAAAGTGCAATGATGTCACCCGCTGTTTTAACTGCATCTGATCTGCCGGCGGATTCGGCAATACCTGCCGCAAGTTGCGTGCCCTCTTCGAGGTTAAAACCAACCTCACTCAGGCGAATCTCAAAGCGCTGACCTTGAAGCACAACCTCACTGTCTACATCACTGACTTGAGCCGAGTGCAAAAAGACACAGCCACTGCAGAGCAGACTTAATCCGAGAGCTACCGCCCCAACCCACACCTGCTGATGAATCATCGCCTTCATAAACACTCCGTCTTCTACCCACTCGGGCCTAGAAGACGTTGTCTCATGCTTTTTATTCACGAAACAAACAATTCCTCAGAGAATTCTAACCTTTTGATCGAGAACGGATATTCCTTGGCCCTCAAAGGATTCGGACATATTCAACATGGTCTCTATTTGTGACAGCTCCCATTTATCCTCTTCATAAACCACAACAATCGAGCGATCTCCTGGCTTGAGAAAATGAGTCTCTCCAAAATCCGTGTACCGAGTTGCACCCACACTGATGAGAGCCTGAGCTGGATAACCTGCTACCTTCAACCAGGCTGGGATGTCCTCAAGAGGCCCTTCATCAGCTTGGCTGTTTAGGCGAACCATCAACCAATCGACCAGGGTCTCATAAAAGTAGCTGTAACCACTGATGGCAGAATCTTGACCATAAGCA
>CAZZDT010000128.1:0-7673 GCA_964652435.1 uncultured Bdellovibrionales bacterium | reverse complement strand
TAGGCGGTAGAATTTGTCAATTATTGGACTTGCCTAAATCCACAGGACGGATTTACGGGCTGTTGTATCTATCCGCAGAGCCTTTGTCGCTTAAACAAATGTCATCGATGTTAGGAATTTCTAAAGGAAGTGCCAGTATGGGGACTCGTCAATTGGCCTCATTGGGTGCCGTCCGCAAAGTCTGGATACCTGGCGATCGGCGGGATTTCTACAAAATAATCGAGGATTTGGGGCTGTTAATCCGCGGAAGTTACAACAATCTCATCAAGCCAAAAATTGAATCCTCCAAAAATCGATTAGACGTGCTTAAATCCAACCTCGGAGAAGATTTTAAGTCTGGATCACTCCCACTAGACAAAAAGGAGATTCTGCAAGAGCGAATTAATGAGTTGGAAAAAATTCACAACCGAGTATCTCAATACCTGCCCTTAATTGAAAAAATAGTTGGCTGACCCCTAATCAAATTCATAAAAATTATAAGATGAAAATTCTAGTAACAGGCGGAGCTGGTTTCTTGGGCTCACACTTATGTGATCGACTTTTAGAAGAGGGTAACGAGGTGATTTGCTTGGATAATTTCTATACGGGCAGAAAGAAAAATATAGAACATCACTTGAGTTGCTCGAACTTTGAATTAATGAGACATGATGTCGTAGATTCGTTCAAAGTTGAAGTAGACCAGATTTACAACTTGGCTTGTCCGGCATCTCCAGTTCATTATCAAAAAAATTCTATTAAAACAGTCAAGACTTCGGTGATGGGCGCAATAAATGCCTTGGGACTGGCCAAGCGAGTGGGTGCTAGAATATTACAGGCATCCACTTCGGAAGTCTATGGAGACCCCGAAGTGCACCCTCAGAAAGAAGAATATCGAGGCAATGTAAACCCTATAGGCCCAAGGGCTTGTTATGACGAGGGAAAGCGGTGTGCAGAAACCTTGTTTTTCGATTACAATCGGCAGAACAAAGTAGATATCAGGATAATTAGAATATTTAATACATATGGGCCAAGAATGGCGGTAGATGATGGAAGAGTAGTTTCTAATTTTATAAATCAAGCCCTTAGTAATAAGGATATAACAATTTATGGGGATGGGTCTCAAACACGATCATTCTGTTATGTTAGCGACATGATCGAAGGAATGATCCTGCTTATGAATAATGAAAAAATGATTGGACCTTTAAATATTGGAAATCCTGTTGAAATTAAAGTATCGGAACTAGCTCGGGAGATTATTACTTTAACATCTAGTAAATCTAAAATTGTATATAGATCTTTGCCATCAGATGACCCTTTAAGAAGAAAGCCGGATATATCAAAATCAAAAGAAATATCATGGAGCCCGAAAGTAGAACTCAAAGAAGGACTTTTGAAAACAATTGAATATTTCCAAAAAACATATCTCTAGTTTAATAGAAAAATATCCCTGCCTATCCAAAATTGAAGGGCATATAGTAAAGGCAACTAATGCAATAATTCATGCTTTCAAAACTAATAAAAAACTACTACTAGTTGGAAATGGTGGAAGTGCTAGTGATTGCGATCATATCGCTGGCGAATTATTGAAAAGTTTTGATTTAGATAGAAATATTAATGATCTAGATCTAAAAAAGTTTGATGAGGAATTGGCATCAAATATACAGGGAAGTTTACCGGTTATACCGCTACCGAACTTTACTGGATTTATTTCAGCATTTAATAATGATTGCAATCCGAATTATTGTTATGCGCAGTTAGTATATGGCCTGGCTCAAAAAGGTGATGTGCTATTAGCAATAAGTACATCAGGTAATTCAATTAATATTATAAATGCGTTAAAAATTGCTCGCTTTAAAAATTGTAAGACAGTGTTATTAACTGGAAATAATGGAGGAAATGCCAAGGATTTCGCAGATTGTAACATAATAATGCCGCAAAAAAGAACAGATAAAATTCAGGAACTTCATTTGCCAGTTTACCACACAATTTGTTTGGAACTTGAGGAATATTTCTTTTCTGAATGTATATAGTAAAAGAAAATGAACATATAAGTTTTATTAAAAGCTTATTTCTTGCAAAAGGTTATAGTTCTCAAGAGTCTGAGGATATGGCTAAAATTTCTACTGAAGCAGGGAAACATGGAATAAAAACACATAATGCCTTAAAAGCTAATCATTTAGATGATTTATTTGGAATTAATAAAGGCGGAACAATTCCGAATGCTAAAATTGAAGTTGCAGATAGTAAATATAAAGCAATAGAAAAATGGAATTCAAATAAAAAACTTGGTCCTTCTGTAGCTTATAAAGCAATTGATAAATGCATAAAACTAGCAGATAATTATGGAGTGGGTATGGTAGTTGTTGAGAATGCCTGGCACTACTTGTGGGGTGGTGGCTATGTGCTTGAAATAGCTAATAGAGGCTTAATTGGATATACTACATGTACTGCGATGCTATCAGAAGTTGTTCCTTATAAAGGTAAATACCCATCTATAGGAACAAACCCTCACTCATGGAGCTTTCCGACTAAAGACTTTTTAAATTTTAATATTTTAATCGATTGGGCTACTTCAAAAATATCGATGGGAAAAGTACAGCAACTTAAAAGAGATAATTCCAAATTACCAGATAATGCATGCGTTAATAAAGATGGAATAGTTACGCTTAATCCTGAAGATGTTAATGCACTTTTGCCATTTGGAGAACATAAAGGATACGGACTAGGCCTACTTAGCGAAATTTATGCTGGATATATAGGAGGTTATAAACCTAAAATTAGAGGAAGATTTAACAAACAAAATCCTTCACAGTGTCAAACACCGACATTTCTATTCAAAGCAATACATCCAGATGCGTTAAGCGTTATGAATAATCAAAATCGTTCAATTGGTAATAATATAAGAGACATTGTAGAAGATATATTAGAAGATAATGAAAACTCTATTCTCCCGGGGGAATTAGAATATAAAGCATTTAAAAATTTTGAAAAAAGAGGCGGTTTAGAAATCAATAAAACTGAATATGAAGAGTATAATAATTTAGCCGAAAAATTTAATATAAAAAAAATAAAAGTAAGCGAAGTATGATTATTGGAAATATTAGCAATTACAAGTTCGGGCTGCCGAAATATTTAGATAAAAGATTTGATTTAGCTTTTAATTGGATAATCGAAAATGCTAAAGAAAATATTCCTTCAAAATATGAAATTAATAGTGAAATATATGCAAAAAGAGTTAAATACAGAACAAAAGAAAGGGAGAATTGTAAATTTGAAAGTCATATAAAATATATTGATTTACAATATATTGTGGGAGGCACCGAGATAATCGACTGCGCAAATATCAAAAACTTAATTCCAGTTGGAGATTATGACGGAAAAGAAGATTTACAGTACTATAAGAATATCAATGTAAATTATACTAAAATTTATTTATCAAAATTAGATTTTGCCATTTTTTTCCCTTTCGATTGTCACAGGCCTCAAATACTTAACAAATATTCGGATAAAATTGATAAAATAGTTGTGAAGATAAAATCAAGTGAATAATATTAAAGAAAAATTAAAGGATAACAAAACAGTCATAGGCACCTGGGTAAATAGTGCCAGTCCTATAATAAGTGAGATCATGGCCCAACAGGAATTAGACTTTGTATGTATTGATGCAGAACATAGTCCAGTAGATATAAATAATATTTTTTCATTATTTCAGGGAATAACATCAGGAAATTCAAAATGTGCTCCTGCAGTACGAATACATGGCTCTGATTATTCGTTAACCAAACGATATATGGATTTAGGAGCAGAATTAATTATTGCCCCATTAATAAATAATTCTGAAGAGGCTAAAATCTTTATTGATGCCGTAAAATATCCACCTATAGGGAAGAGAGGGTTAGGATTTTGTAGAGGAAATAGATATGGTGAAAATGTACTAGAATATTATAATAATATAAATAACAGCATAGTAACAGCTATTCAAATTGAAGACATAAGTGCAATAGATAATTTAGATAATATATTAGAATTAGGTAATATAGATGTTGTGTTTATAGGGCCCTTTGATCTAAGCGCATCTATGGGAATACCCGGGGATTTTGAAAACAAAGGCTTTATAAATGCAAAAGATAGAATTTTACAGGCTTGTAAAAAACACGATGTTTGTGCAGGAATCCATGTTGTAAATCCTGATAGTGACGAAGTGATTGAAAGAATTTCTGAGGGTTACAAAATGATAGCTTTTAGTCTAGATATTACAATTATATCAAATGTCATTAAAGAAAACATGTCTAAGATAAATAAATACCTTACGCAATATGCATAATACTGTAGCAATACTTCCATTCAAAAGGAATAGTGAACGAGTAAAAGGAAAGAATTTTAAATTATTCGCTGGAAAAGAGTTATATAAATGGACATTAGATACGCTTTTAGATATAAAAGTTATAAATAAAATAATTATAAATACGGATGCTACTGATTTAATAGACAATAAATATAAAACAAATTCTAGGGTTATAATACGGGAGCGAAGTGCGGATTTGCGTGGAGATTTTACCAGTATGAATTTGATAATTGGTGATGACATTGAAGCTGTAAAATCTAATACATATATAATGACTCACACTACTAACCCATTAATCACCACTGAGTCTGTAATAAAAGCCTTGTCAATATACAATAATAAATTAGGCAAAATAGATTCATTATTTAGCGTTAATAAATTTCAGACTAGATTTTATAGAATTAATGGTGAGCCAGTAAATCATAATCCTGCGCAACTTATAAGAACTCAAGATTTAGAAGTTTGGTATGAAGAAAATAGTAATTTATATATCTTCTCCAAGGAAAGTTTTATTAAAAACCAATCTAGAATCGGGGACAAACCTTACTTGTACGAAACACCTGTGATTGAATCAACAGATATAGATACAAGTGAGAATTGGGTGCAGGCAGAAATATACGCATTACATAAAATGCTGTGTAAAGTTAATAAGTGAACTATTTTATCATTTGCATTGTTAATTTATCACTGTGTATTTACGTGTTAGACAGCAGCGGTTTGCCAATTGATGTATATACAAGATTTGAATATTTTATAGATTCAAGATTTTCTAGAAACATAAATATAATATTCGAAGAGCCTGCAGCATATATATTGAGTAATTCTTTTTATTATCTCTTAAATGATTTTGATGATGCCACATATTGGTATTATATATTCATTGTAATGTTAATTACTTATTTATTTTGTTTTTTTAATAATAAATTGGATTTGAGAGTTTTGGGGTCTGTTTTGATTTTGATTACACCAACTTATTACCTATTCTTAACAAATATTCAATTTCAATTTATAGGTTGCCTAACTTTGAACTTAATTTTATTCCAAAAGAAAGTGGAATTAAATATATATTACATAATTATAATCTTATTGGGCATAAGCATGCATAGTATAGGATTCTTCGCGATGATTATTTATCTATATAGACTATATAAAGAAAATAAAATATTTTCTAAATCTATAAAGAAATATCTTGCTTTTATTATTTCTATATCTGCAATATATTATATTATAAATATCGATATCGCCATAAATATATATAATAAATATATGAATTATGAAGGGTTCAATACCGAAAACAAGTATAGATATCTATACTCTTTATTAATAATAACTGCACTAATTGCAAATCCAATAAAAGTTTCCAATATAAACGATTTTATAAAAAAATACAAATATTTATTTTTTGTGCTATATGGTGTGGTTATAATATATTATTGGGGTAGTAAGTTTGGAAGTAGATTGTTATTTGTATACGACTTCATAGCTCTTACCTATTTGGCAATAGCAATATCAAAATATAAAATAAAATTTAACAATGAAAGTAGTAAAATCAAAAGCGCCACTTAGAATTGGGATTAGCGGTGGAGGTACCGATATAGCACCTTATACGACACTTAAGGGCGGATGTGTTTTAAATTGTACAATCAATAAATACGTACACACTTATTTGATTGAAAAGAATCAAGGCTTCATACGAATTTCCAATGAAGAAAACTACTGCATAATAAAAGATTTAAACAATCATATCGATAATGATTTAAAAATACAAATAGCAGTCCTTAAATATTATTTCAAAAACGGATATTTAACAGATAAAAATCTTGATTTTGATTTGATAACTTATGCAGATATGAAATTTGGCTCAGGAATGGGTACATCTTCAACATTAACTGTATCTATAATTTGTTGCTTAAATGAATATTGCAATATAAATATGAATAAATATGAAGTTGCTGAATTAGCAATAAAAATAGAGAGAATTGATTGCGAATTCGCAGGAGGTTTACAAGATCAATATTCTGCCAGCTTTGGCGGGTTTAATTTTATAGAATTCAAGGACTTTAATATTATGCATAGGTTCGATATCCCAGAATATGTGTTAAATGAATTAGAGCAAAGTATTATTTTATATTATACAGGTAAATCACGAAAGTCGAGTGAGATTATCAAAACTCAGAAAGAGCAGAGTGAAAGTCATGATAGTAAATATTTTAAGTTAATGGATGAAATAAAGGAAAGTACTTACACTATTAAAGGGCTCTTAATAAATAATGATATAGAATCATTAGGTAAAGAAATTAAAAAGACATGGATGATTAAAAAGAGAATTTCAAATGAAGTAACTAATAAATACATAGAGGACACAATTTCAAGAATAGAAGGTCAATGCAGTGGGATATACGGATATAAAGTTACAGGTGCTGGAGGTGGTGGATGTATTATTTTTATTGTAAATTGGCAATATAAACATGAAGTGATTAAGAATTTAAATGATTTAAATCATGGCAAGGTTATAGATTTTTCTTTTGAGAATAAAGGAGCTCAGAGTTGGAGTGTCTAAATATAATATTCCATTTTTACTTCTAGCTGGAGGTTTTGGTACTCGTCTTGGAGCAATTACAAGACATACACCAAAACCACTTATGAAAATTGGTGGAGTAAATTTTATTGATTATGTAGTAGATACGCTTCCAAAAGACTCGGATAATATATACATAGCAACACATTATAAAAATAATAAGTTTATTGAATATGCAAATAACAAAAATAACATAACTATAATCAAAGAAAATGAAAAATTAGGAACTGGTGGAGCTATCAAAAATTTCTTTATAAATTATCCTAAATATAAAGAATGTATAGTTTTAAATGCAGATACATATGCGAGAATTGATTACAATATATTAATTAATAAATATAAAAGTCGAAAAGTAGATTGTATTTTAGTAATAGGTAAAAATCCGGGAGGCAGTCGTTATGGAAATGTCGAAATAATTAACAACAAAATAATATCTTTAGAAAAAAACGATAAGGTGATTTCTAAGTTAATATATTATGGTATAGCTATCTATAAGAAAAAGGAAATTATGAATATTAAAAGTAACAAATTTTCAATTGAAAATACTTATTTAAAAGATATTCAGTTTGTTAACTCTTCATATCATATAACCAAATCTCCTTTTTTCGATATTGGGGTGTCAAATAGTATTAAGGATTTTAAAAAATACAAATGCATAAGCAAATAAATATAAAATCAAACCATAAGTTATTGCTACTCATTTTCGATATACTAATAATAATAATTAGTGTTGTCAGTGCATATCTAATTAGCCCCAAAATTAATATTGAA
>CAZZDT010000127.1:0-7676 GCA_964652435.1 uncultured Bdellovibrionales bacterium | reverse complement strand
CCAAGGGCCCCAGAAGAAGTCGACTCACTCCACATCTTCACTTATCGCCGGCCCCACGTCGATGACTACCGCGCATCAGGTTATACCAACGTTCAATTCTTGCCCCTGGCTAGCAATCCTGCAACGCGCCATCCTTTAAGGGAATCTTTAGAAGTAGAGTCTCCTTACCGAAAAGAAGTGAGCTTTGTGGGTGCAAGCATGCTTGAACAAGGCCGTTTGCTCTTAGAAGAATTCGTCCGCTGCTATCCCAGTCTCATTCAAGCTCATTCAAAACCACGTGGTGCGGAAGAAGTACGGGCTATTTTACACCAGGTTGTTGACCAACAACGCCAAGACCTCTCTGTCTATACAATCGACCAGACACTCTGGGCGGCCATGCCTGAACTCAAGCCCGTTGTTCCTGGATCCATTGACCCAGAAAAAATGGTCTCGGAAATATGCGCTGCCCATAAACGAATGGACTGGCTTAAGAAATTAAGTCCACATCAAATCAGCGTATGGGGTGATCGAGGCTGGGATGAATGTTCCAATATCGATTACCAAGGAAGCGCCGGCCACGGCCAAGAACTCACGTTGATTTACAGCAATTCACTGATCAACATTGATATCGGTCGGCTCTATCAGAATGACATCATGACCATGCGCCTCTTTGATGTCATGGCCTGTGAAGGATTTTTGCTTACCGAAAAGACAGATGAAATTACCCAATGGTTTGAGCCTGGGATCCATTTGGACATTTATGAGGATCCTGAAGAATTGGCAGAAAAAATACAATTCTACAAAGACAACCCCGATAGAGCGCGGCAAATAGGAAAAGCGGCTCGACAAAAAATATTGGAAGAACACACTTTCGAAAAGCGCTTCCAAGAAATCTTCAAAACATTAGCTGGATAATTCTTGATCCAGCGCTTGCATTAAATCCTCGATCACAGGTTCCCAATCTCCACGTTTACGCTGCCTAAACAAGCGCATCGAGGGATACCAGCTTGTAAGACCACCCTTGGTTCCCCATCGCCAATCAACAACCGTGGACAAGACCAACCATACTCTGCAACCCATGGCTCCGGCCAAATGCGCTACGGCAGTGTCCGAGGTAATCAAGAGATCCAACGCATGGATGCAGCGAGCAGTATCAACGAAAGCGTCTTCTCCCGTATCCAAAAGATGGCCCACTGCAACCAACGACCCTTTTGGCAATTTATCCAATTGGTCCTCTCCAAACCCTTTCTGGATACTGACCATGGTTACATCTTCACGCTGAAACAAAGGCTGAAAATAACGAACATCCAAAGAGCGGAATTGGTCATGAGGAAACTCTGGTGAACCCTGAAAGTTCAAACCCACTTTAAATCCCGAGCGGCTTTGTAGAGCCTCTTTCCAGGCGTCATCACCGTCAGCCGGAGGACACATCCAGTGACTCGAGCTGGGAACATCATCAGCTTGGAGATGAAGTTTTCCTGGAAGACTCATCAGCCATTCGTAACAATCACAGGGAGGGTGTTCAGGAGATTCATCACAAACTTCACTGACAACTCCAGAAGCAAGCAGCAAACGATGCAAACGTGAGTGACATTGAACCAAAATCTCGGCTCCCCGCTCCTTCAACCGGTTTGCACAAGCGAGCATTTGAAAGAGATCGCCAAAGCCCTGCTCACTGATGACCAATATTTTTTTGCCTGCCAACGATTCTCCAGCCCACCGCGGGACGTCTTTCGGCACCGGAGGCTTGGCCATGTGCTCAAGTCCAAATCGGCTCTCATAATACTCAAAACCCTTTGGCCAATCACCTTTACCAAGATGGGCCAAAGCAGCATTCCATTTGATTTCGTGGTCGTCAGGACAGTGCTCAATCAGATTCTCATATTGAGAACAGGCCTCTTTGTGTTCGCCCATGTCTCTTAAGAGATTTGCGTAATTGAATCGCGTTGAAACATCTTGAGGCATGATCAGCAGAGCTGTCCGAAAGGAAGCGACCGCATCCTCCCAACGATTTTGTGTCATGAGAGCATCCGCCAAGTTATTGTGGCTTGCGGCCAATCTCGGGTCCAGCTCAATGCTTTTAGAATATGCATCTATGGCACCATCGAAATCCCCCAAACGCCTTTTCGCGATCCCTATATTATTGAGCAACTCTGCGTCGTCACCGGATAATTCGAGGGCTTGTTCAAGAGCGGCCAGTGCGGCTTCAAACTGCCCCAACTGCATCGAGGCAAGGCCACATATTTGCCACATGATGGCATTTTTTGCTGATTGACCAAGAACAGTTCGCGCGTTCTCTAGAGCTGCTACGTAATCGCCCTTTTGGAAGTGCTCGAGAGCCAAACGACCAAAATCTTCGTTACTGGACACAATGATTGCTCCATTTTGAAATGGGCGGTGATTTGACGATCATCGTCAAGAACCCGCCAAAACCAGAGGGCATATCCCTATCTGCTCGTGCCCTTATCATCGCGGTAACCTTAACCATTTGCAATCATTGAAATTTTCCTATGATAAAAATCGGGTTCAAAACGTACTTGAATGGCATGGATCGTGCTGTCTCTATATTTGGAGGTGGCTGGCGTGGCACATGATAAAAACGATGCAGTGGCGTGGCTTTCAAGAAGCAGCGAGATTTCTAGGAACCAAAACGAAGACGAGCAGCCCTGGTATCTCGGTGAAAATCGATACCACGAGCACCAGATTCAACAAATCATGGGTGCCGCCGGTAACTTTTTTGAGTCGGGTAATTTACCTCTGGCCGAAACCATGTACCGCCAGGCCCTCGAGCTTAGCCCGTCCAACTCACGAATCCTCTACATGCTTGGCAAGGTGCTCAACGCTATGGATAGCCTAGACCAAGCACACGAAATGATGCATCAAGCGTTACTCTACAGCAGTCAAAATGCTCTGATCCATGCCGAACTCGGTGACATCTATCGAAAAATGAATAAGCCCCACGAAGCCATGGCACACTTGATGACGGGGCTTGAACTCTCACCGGATTCATCGGTGATTCATAAAACCATGGCCCGCTTTCATGCTAGCCATCATCAACTTGAAAGAGCTGCAAGTCATTATCGGACTTGCCTTACTGCAGACCCCTCCAATCAGGAGGTTATGCTCGAGGTGGGAGAGGTTTATGAAAAGCTCGGGCGGCATGGCCACGCCATGCGCCAGTACCAGCGAGCTCTGGAGATGTCGCCAGATGATCCAGAATTGCATTCACGGGTGATCCGTCTTTACTGCAAGATGCCAGAGACGCCCCATAAGGCCCTCAATGAAGCCACTCAAAAATGGGCCAAGAGCCAGCGAGCAACCGCGGCATCCATTACTCGTCTCTACCCCAATAGCCGCCACCCCGGTCGTCAGTTAAGGGTTGGTTACCTTTGCTCAAGCGATGAGCGACCCGCAAGACGGTTTGCCATTGAGAGCATGTTGTCCCATCACGAACCGGGAGAAGTCGAAGTATATTATTACGGCGATAAACCACTTGCCTACGACCCCTTCTTTGAAACAAGGAACACAGCGCAAAAAAGCAATTTAATCATTGCGCAAATGGTTGTGGCTGACCAAATCGATATCCTCGTGGACCTATCGGGGCACGGACCCTCCTCCCATATGGGTATTTTTGCCTTTCAACCGGCGCCACTGCAATTAAGCTTTGGCGGTCTCTCAGGGACCACGGGTCTCACAACGGTGGATTATATCATCACCGATAGATTCCGACATCCCGTCAGTGAAAGCAGCGGCGGACCGGAGGAGCTGGTGCGTATGCCTCACGGCAACTGGTTCTATGCTCCGCTGCAGTGGAGTCCCGAGGTAAATGGCCTGCCAGCATTCGAACGCTCACAGATTACTTATGGCTATTGTGGAGAATTAAGTCGTCTCAGTGAAGGCAGCCTGGCCCAATGGTCACGGATTGTATGCGGGACACCTGGTTCTCGTATACTCCTCCAGGCGCCTGGTCTCGAAGAGCCTTCCACCCGACACCGACTCCTCACGAGCTTTGCCAAAATGAATCTGCCAGAAAATCGAATAGAACTGGTAGGAAGCCTGAGCCATATAGATACTCTAAACCTCTATTCTCAAATTGATATCGGGCTTGACCCTTTTCCCAACTCCGATGAATTCTTTACGGCCGAAGCTATGTGGCATGGGGTTCCTGTGGTGGTCATGCACGGGCAAACCTTTTCCAGTCGAGTCTCAGTTGTGTACCCCACAACGGCGGGACTCAAAAGACTGGTCGCGAAAACCACCGAAGACTACGTCCAAGCTGCATTTCGACTCTCTGAAGATCTCGACAGTCTTGCGATGCTTCGTAAATCCTTACGTGGCAACCTACGTCAACGGCCAACATTTCAAGCTTCTTGGTTTGTACAAAACCTAGAGACAGCATATCGACACCTTTGGAAACAATGGTGCTCGAAGGTCAGCCCAGTATCCAGACATCTAGCGTATAAGACTTTTCACTAGAAACACTGGAGACTGGTAACCCTCTAGGGTTCGCGCTAACTTCTTCTGGATGAAGATTCAAGGATACATCTTAACCGGAGGGAAAAGTAAGCGCTTCGGCCACGAGGATAAAGCTCTGGCAACCCTTGGCGGCGTGTCCCTCGTAGAGCGGGTGGCGAAATCGATTCAACCCCATTGTCCAAGTATTCACCTGGTTAGATCGTCCCAACAAAATTACGACCACCTCGGCTATCCAACGCTGGTAGATAGACTGCCAGAGCTTGGTCCACTCGGTGGCATCGAAACCGCCTTAAACCATGCCGGCCCTCATCAGTGGGCATTTGTTTGCGCCTGCGATCTAAGTTTGATTGGAGCAGATTGGTTACCAAGATTGATTCAAGCAATTGAAGAGACCAGTGATGCAGTCGTCTTTCGGGGCGAGCGATACGAACCGCTTTTTACCCTTTACCACGGTCGTATCGGTAAGTTGGTGCGAGAGCACATTGAGCAAAATGTGCTCGCCCCCCACCGGATTTTTGGAAAGATCAACTCGACGGTGCTGGAAATGCCTGAGAACTGGCCATTAGAGCCTTCATTTAATACCCGCGAAAGCCTTGAAGCTTTCACAGAATAGACTTAGGTCTGTTCTCAATGCCAAGCAAACACCGCATAAGCCCAATCACTCGGGTCAACCTAAACCAAGCCCACTCAACGGCCGACGAAATTGTCGTAGAAGCTCCTTTGGCCATGACGCTTCTTGATGATTCAGGCACACCAAAAAACATTGCGGTAACCATGCGCAGCCCTGGCGACGACAAATACCTTTGTGCCGGATTTCTACTCACCGAGGGAATCGTCGGGTCGGTGGATGATATTCAAGCCATCAAAATTACGCAGCAAGGTGGCGACATCGCTGAAGCCACCATCGAGCTTTCGCCAGGTGTCAAACTCAACCCCGAAGACCTTGAAAGAAATATCTATACGCATTCCAGCTGCGGAATGTGCAGCAAACCGACTCTGGAAAGCATCGAAGTCCATGCCCCCAGCCTTGAGAACGTCCCAGGCCCCGTATTCAAGATAGAGACACTCTACAACCTGCCTCATGAACTTCGGGCCAGCCAAGCAAATTTCTCCAAAACCGGTGGTATCCATGCGGCGGCGCTTATCAATTCCAAGGGCCAGTGTAGCAGCCTTATGGAAGACGTTGGCCGCCACAATGCACTGGACAAGCTCATTGGTAAGGAACTGCTCGACAAGAAGCTTCCCCTTCACCAACATGCAGTGCTTTTAAGTGGACGGGGTGGCTTTGAACTGATTCAGAAAGCCCACGTGGCCGGGATCCCGCTGGTGATTGCCCTGGGAGCGCCTACCACCATGGCCGTATCACTGGCTCATCAAATGGGAATAACTCTTATAGGTTTTCTCAAGAGCGACCGATTGAACATCTATACGCATCCCCACCGTATCCATACCTCTGAGAAAGAAAGCACATGAAGTTAAGAATTCGTGGCAACAGTATCCGCTTACGCCTGCTCCAGGCCGAAGTCCGTGATTTGGGTGCTGGCTCACGAGTCCAAGAAACGACCCGGCTCGGACCCAATCCAGAACAAACCTTCACCTACAGTCTGGCCTGCCATTCAAGCCAGGAAACAGTGAGTACGCATTGGGCCCAACAAACACTGGAAGTAACCATCTCAAAAGCCTTGGCCCAAGACCTGGCTCAGACCGAGAGAGTCTCCATCCAAGAAGAGATAAAATTCGGTGACGCAGTGCTCAAAGTGCTGATCGAGAAGGATTTTAAGTGCCTCACCACTCGAGAAGGAGAGGATGAGAGCGATAATTTCGAAAACCCGCATGAATCGCATTTATGTTGAAGCAAAATGGTTGATTTTTAGAGATAATACCTTGAAAAGAAGTGCCTAGATCGCACATTGTGCTCATAGGGAAATGACGGGAATTCGCGTCAAATCAGCAAAACTAAACCTTTGAGTCAAAGGCACCGACGAGTAATTGGTCAGTCCAGTTACATCGTCCGACGAGCGGGAAAGCTCAGGAGAACATTCATGACACAGGCTGTTGCAATGGAAACCAGCAAAGAATTTCTAAGTACTGGAGAAGTACTTTTCTCAGATTACCCATTCAAAGTTAAAGACCTCTCAGAAGAAACAGTTGCTTTTGGCCGAAAAGAAATCGAATTGGCCGAGCACGAAATGCCTGGCTTGATGGCGCTGCGTGAAGAATATGCGGGCAAGCACCCGCTTAAAGGCGCGCGGATCATGGGCTCATTGCACATGACCATTCAAACCGCAGTTCTTATTGAAACACTGGTAGAACTCGGTGCAGATGTTCGATGGGTTTCTTGCAACATCTTCTCAACTCAAGACCACGCAGCCGCGGCGGTAGCCATCGGTCCAAATGGAACGATTGATAACCCGCAAGGTGTTCCTGTTTTTGCCTGGAAAGGTGAAACACTTGAAGAATACTGGTGGTGCACACTCCAAGCACTTCGTTTTCCAAATGGCGGCGTGCCGAACCTGATTCTGGACGACGGCGGCGATGCAACTTTGCTCGTTCACAAAGGCTTTCAGTTTAACAACGAAGGCAAAGTGCCAAGTCCAGACAGCACCGACAACAAGGAAGAGCAAGTTATTCTGCATCTTCTCAACGAACTGCAGGACATGGACGGCGGATTCTGGAAGCCATTTGCAGAGTCTATCCGCGGTGTTTCGGAAGAAACCACAACGGGTGTTCACCGACTCTACGAAATGCAAAAAGATGGAAGTCTTCTCTTCCCCGCAATCAACGTGAACGACTCTGTAACCAAGAGCAAGTTCGACAACGTTTACGGATGTCGTCACTCACTGGTTGACGCCATCATGCGTGCCACGGATGTGCTTATCTCCGGTAAGCGTTCGTTGGTTTGTGGTTATGGTGATGTTGGTAAAGGCAGTGTTGGTTCTTTGGTTGCACAAGCGGCAAAAGTTTCAGTGACTGAAATCGATCCAATCTGTGCTCTCCAAGCTTGCATGGACGGAATTGACGTTATCACCATGGAAGATGCCCTTGAAAAAGGGTTTGATATCTACTGCACGGCAACGGGCAACAAAGACATCATTACTGCAGACCATATGAAGCGCATGAAAGACAAAGCCATCGTTTGCAACATCGGTCACTTCGATAACGAAATCGATATGGCAGGTCTTGAAGCCATGGCTGAAAAAGGCGAAGTCGAAAAGATTGAG